>JBCCHD010000027.1 GCA_039028935.1 Pseudomonadota bacterium
CCGGCGCGATACTCGTATCGACCAATGAAAACTCGTCGCTCAAGAAGTAGTTGTTGGCGGCGAACACATCGGAACTCGCCAGAATACTCTCCTTGAGGATTTTACGAGCGCGAGCATTTTTCTTGCGATCAGCCGCCGCCTCGATTTCTTCGACGAGGCTGTACCAGTCTTTTTCGATTCGATACAACGCCAAACGAAACTGGGCGCGAGTCACAGGGTCAACGGGCATGAGCGGTGGATGAGGAAATCGCTCATCGAGGTATTCGACGATTACACGAGAATCGTAAAGAACCAACTCGCGATCCACGAGCGTGGGAACACTGTGATAGGGGTTAAGGTCGAGCAAATCCTCGGGCAATCGAGGCCCATTAACATCAACGATTTCGACGTTGATGCTTTTCTCGGCCAGCACAATGCGCACACGATGACTGTGCGGACACGTGGGCTTTGAGAAAAGAGTCATGACGGACCGTCGGTTGGCGATAATAGCCATAAATGCTGTCTCCGCGAGCGTTTTGTTGTGATCGGGCTGCATCGTCGCGTGCAGCTTTTCCGTTTGCGAGGGATCCACACGCCGTATGGCGTGTTGCTGTCCGACGCGCAATCAGGCGATGATACCGAAAATACCGCGTCGACACACCGTCAATCGGTTACTCGGGATCAGTACGTCACCTCACCCGTATCGCGCTGGTCGCGCCATCTCGTCCCATCCGGCTTGGAAAACAAGGTGAGAACCACCCGGTCGGCACCGATCGCCGGCGCAACAGCTACTGCTGGCGGGCGGGGTTGAGGTGACCGAACGGACGTCCAGCGGTCCCCTAGTGAATGTCCTTCCAGTATTCGACCTTTAGCGCGTAAGTGAGCAGCCCCAAAAGAACGAGAAAACCCAACACCATGAAGCCAATCGACTGCCTTTTGAGCTTCATCGGCTCGGCGGTGTACTCCATAAACGCTGTGGTGTCGCGCACAAAACTGCTGAATTCTTGTGGCGTCATTGAACCTTCGGTGTGCTGTTCGAAACGATCAAACACCTTAACCTTCTTGGCGTTACCGCTGTCGTCCATCACTACGTTGCCATTGTCGTCGAGCATGTCCTCGTCACGATAAACGGCGACTTGTTGACCCTGCAGCGCCCACAGCACGTTGGGCATGGAGGACCCAGGAAGCACTTTATTGTTGGTACCAAATGTGCGGCTATCATCGAGATAAAAACTCTTCAGGTAGGTGTAAATCCAGTCGACGCCACGCGAACGAGCGGTGAGGGACAGATCAGGGGGCGCAGCATTGAAGTACCCTTCAGACTGCTCCTTGGTCATCGCGGTCAGAACGTTACTGTTGACCCTATCGACACCGAAAATCAGATTTTCGCGAAGTTGATCCTCGCTCATCCCTAAATCTTCAGCGATCCGGTTGTAGCGCACGTATTGCATGGAATGGCAGCCCACACAGTAGTTCATGAAATTTCGCGCGCCGCGCTGAAGCGATGCCGTGTTTTCCATTTCGGTATTCGCCGACTGCAGCGCCGCGGCGGGGCCAGCGGCGAGGGCCGGCGCCGCAAGGCCAATCAGACCCAGCAAAACAACGAGGCGGGTCACGTGATTAATGGCTTTCATACGTCACCCTCTCCGGCTCAGGTTGATGCTGCCCCATCTTCGACCACCACGGCATGGTAATGAGAAAGATGAAGTAGAAGGCGGTGAACACACGCGACAAAATCGTATACAGATCGGTCACCGGCTGTAGCCCCAGATACCCCAGCGCCAAAAAGCTAATGACGAACAACGTCAGCATGACTTTTGACACCATGCTGCGGTATCGCATCGATCGGGCCGGGCTTCGATCAAGCCATGGCAACAAAAACAGAAGCACAATCGCCAGGCCCATCGCGATCACACCGGCCAACTTCTCAGGCAGCGCCCGCAGAATGGCGTAGAACGGCGTGAAGTACCAAACTGGCGCGATGTGTTCCGGCGTTTTGAGCCGATCCGCCGGCTCAAAATTAGCGTGCTCGAGGAACAGACCACCCATTTCGGGCGCGAAAAACACCACAAGGAAGAAGATGAAAAGGAAGACGGTGAGCCCAAACAAGTCCTTAACCGTGTAATAAGGATGGAACGGAATTCCGTCTAACGGCACACCATCCTTATCTTTGAGCTTCTTGATCTCAATCCCGTCTGGGTTGTTGGAACCCACCTGGTGAAGCGCACCGAGGTGAAAGACCACCAGCATCAGTAGAACCAGCGGCAACGCGATCACATGAAACGCGAAGAATCGGTTTAGCGTGATGTCACTGATGAAGTAATCGCCCCGGATCCACTCAGCCAGGCCGTCGCCAACGACCGGTATCGCGCCAAATAGGGATACGATCACTTGTGCGCCCCAGTACGACATCTGGCCCCAGGGCAATAGATACCCCATGAACGCTTCTGCCATGAGGATCAGGTAGATAAACATCCCGATCACCCAGAGCAATTCGCGCGGCTTGCGGTAAGAGCCGTAGAGCAATGCGCGGAACATATGCAGGTAAACCACCACGAAAAACGCTGAGGCTCCCGTCGAATGCATGTACCGAATGAGCCAACCCCAGCTCACGTCACGCATGATGTACTCAACCGATGCAAACGCGCCCGCCGCTGACGGCTTGTAATTCATCGTGAGCATAATGCCGGTTACGATTTGAATCACCAGCACAACCAGTGCCAGTGATCCGAAGTAATACCAAATGTTGAAGTTCTTGGGCGCGTAGTACTCACTGACGTGCGCTTTCCAGAACCCCGAGAAACCGGTGCGGTCATCGACCCACTGACCGAAGCGCTCCAATCGACCTGCGCCCACTGTTGCTGTCTGCTTTGTCATGACGCCTGACCTCCGTCGTCGCCGATCAGCAACCAGCCGTCTTCGATGCTGCGATACGGCGGCACCTCCAGATTGGCTGCCGCCGGCATGGCCTTGAAGACACGCCCAGAAATATCAAATTCAGAACCGTGGCACGCACACAAAAAGCCCACTAACTCTTTGTCTGCTCCCGGTGATCCCACTTCGGGACGGTATTCGGGGGCACACCCCAGGTGCGTACATACGCCCAGCAGCACCAGCAGTTCAGGATCGCGCGATCGAGTCGCATTCTTCGCGTAGTTGGGCTGATCGGACTGATCAGAGTCCGGATCGAATAGGTCGCTGGTCACTTTCGGTAAGGTTTCCAGAGCCTGCTCACTGCGGCGCACGATGTACACCGGCTTACCGCGCCACTCAACCCGCAAAAGTCCGCCCATTTCGAGCTTAGTCACATCGACCTTAACCGGGGCACCGACCGCTTTGGCACGGGCACTGGGTTTGAAGGACAAAACAAACGGCGCCGCCAGCGCGGCCGCGCCGACACCCGCGGTCACGGATGTGGCCACCGTCAGCAGCCGCCGTCGGCCCAAATCTACTTCGCCATCACTCATTAATATGTTCCCCTGGGAGTCAGCCAGTGTTGTGATCACGCCCGCACAGGTGCCGTCCTCTTGCCTGAGTCGCCAATTGGCGGCGACCGCCACCGGTGCGTTACACGTTTTGTCCACGCCGCCTTCGCTGATGCCCAAGCCTCTGATATATCAGTTTAAATTGATTATCAGCCGGTTAAATTAAGGGATCGGCGTAGGCACTTGTCGGCGCCGTGTTGCGCTGCCCGTGTCTGCGTCTGGCCGCATTATACACACCGATTTGCTGCGATGCCTACACCCGCATAGTATCCGGCATTCACCCTCTAAATGACGTGAAAATCATGCGTGATTCGACCGCCACTCCCTCGCTGCTCATTTACTGGCTCAAAGCCGCCGTTGTCGGCCTTGCGGCCGCCTTTATCGTCGTGTGGTTCAACCGCGGCTTTGCCGAACCGCCGACCGATGGTTACGCCGATGCTGTCGCCGTCGCGGCACCCGCTGTCGTCTACCTTTATACCAGTCGGTCCCTGGCCGAGCGCGGTCAGCGACTTGGCGGAACCGACATCCCGGTACGGCGGGAAGTGCCGAACAATGTTGGCTCGGGCGTCGTCATTCGTCATGACGGTCTGATCGTGACCAATGAGCACCTGCTTCGCAATGCGGAAAACATATACGTCGTTCTGCGTGACGGCGCCGTGTTGCGCGCCACCATCATCGGTATCGACGCGGATACCGACCTGGCACTGCTGGATGTCGACGCCACCGATCTACCGACCATAAAGATGGGCCGCTCTGATACCTTGCGCATTGGACAGGTGGTGCTCGCGATTGGCAACGCCTTTGGCATCGGCCAAACGGTCACTCAGGGCATCGTGAGCGCGACCGATCGCGACGAACTCAATCTCAACCGCATCGAACAGTTTATCCAGACCGATGCGTCGATTAATCCCGGGAACTCGGGCGGCGCCTTGGTCGATACGGCCGGGCGCCTCATTGGCATAAACTCAGCCGTGATTAACCCCGCTGGCTCAGAAGGCATCAGCTTTGCCATTCCCGTCAATTTGGTACGCGGCGTCTCCAATCAACTGCTTGAGCACGGTCGTGTGATCCGTGGCTGGCTCGGACTACAAGCAGGACCCGTGCCGCCACACCTGGTGGACCGACTGGGCATTCTCTCCGGCGGCATTATCGTCACCGCGGTGCAACGCGGCTCACCTGCTGAACTGGCGGGCATCGGCCCCGGCGATGTGATTATTGCGGTGAATGATCAGCCTGTGCCTCGGGTCAAAGATGCCGTGAATCGCATTAGCAACATCCCGCCGGGCGGCGAAGTGTTGCTGCGAATCTTGCGGGGAGGCCAGACGATTGAAGCCCGCGTGCGTGTCATCGAGCAACCGGCGTTGAGCGGTGGTTAGGCAGAAGCCATAGCATGGCTCGCCAGCCCGTGAATGGGGATTAAGATCGGTGGTATCGCGGCGCCGGGACCGATGACCGGTCAGTCAGGCACACGTTTGATGCGCGCGCCCAGCTGATGCAGCTTTTCTTCGATGCATTCGTAGCCACGATCGATGTGATAAATCCTCGAGATTTCGGTTTGGCCATCGGCCACGAGACCGGCGAGGACGAGGCTGGCCGAAGCACGAAGGTCGGTCGCCATGACCGGCGCGGCAGTGAGCGCCTCAACGCCATCACTGATGGCCATATTGCCGTCGAGCGTGATCTGCGCGCCCATGCGCTGCATCTCCAGCACATGCATGAAACGGTTTTCAAATACGGTTTCAGTAATGACGCCACGCCCTTCCGCTACGGCATTTAGCGCCGCAAACTGCGCCTGCATATCGGTCGGAAAATCCGGATACGGGGCGGTAGAGATATCCACCGCTTGCGGACGACCGTCCATCGTCAGTTCAATCGTGTTGTCACCGATGTCCAACTGGGCGCCGGCTTCGCGCAACTTATCGAGTACCGCGCCCAGGTGACTTGGGTCAACATCCCGCAGTTTTACCCGCCCGCGCGTAATCGCACCAGCGACCAAATACGTACCCGCTTCAATGCGGTCAGGCAACACATCGTATTGACCACCACTGAGTCGCTCCACGCCGTTGATCACAATGCGACTGGTCCCCGCACCCTGCACGTCCGCGCCGAGGTTATTGAGAAAGTTGGCCAAATCCACCACTTCGGGCTCGCACGCGGCGTTATCAATAATGGTCTCGCCCTCTGCTAGCACCGCGGCCATCATGAGATTCTCGGTTCCGGTCACCGTCACCGTGTCGAGATTTAAATGGGCGCCTTGAAGTCGTTCGCAACGCGCATTGATGTACCCGTTTTCGACGCTAATGTCGGCCCCCATTTCGCGCAGGCCATCCACATGAATGTTGACCGGGCGCAAACCAATTGCACAGCCGCCCGGTAACGACACCACGGCCTCACCGAAACGGCCCAACAGAGGACCCAGCACCAGGATGGAGGCGCGCATGGTTTTGACCAATTCATACGGCGCGTAAAACTGGCTGATCGTGGACGTATCGACCTCGATATTCAGTTTCTCATCGACCGTTACCGACACCCCCATTTGACCGAGTAGTTCGACCGTGGTCGTAATGTCATCGAGATGGGGCACATTGCCGACGGTGACCGGACCTTCGGCCAGCAGCGTGGCGGCGAGTATCGGCAAAGTGGCGTTTTTGGCGCCACTGATGCGAATGTCGCCATCGAGGCGCGTGCCTCCTTCAATATGGAGTCTGTCCACAAGTTACCCCTGCAAGGTGGTTGGATGACGGTGACAACCAGTAGCCACCTGCCAAGCCGCAAAACGACCGATTATTCAGAGCGCCTGCCATTCCGCGGGCGTGTAGGTTTGCAGCGCCAGCGCATGAATTTCTCGCCCCATGAGCTCACCGAGCGTGGCGTATACCTGCTGGTGACGCTTGAGACTGCGCAAACCGTCAAACCCCGCATCGATAACCTGCGCCTCAAAATGCGTGTTGTCATCAGATTTTACAATGACCTGGGCGTCGGGCATTCCCGCCTCAATTAATGCACTTACTTGTTCGGGTGTCATGGTGTCTCCAGTCTGTCGGCCGGTCGCCCGGCCCATTTGCGCAGCCAGTGTAGCGAAATGTGGCTGAAAACCAAGCTTTTCATGTCCGTATCGCGTGGTCCACACCTCGGCGGCTGTGTTATCGTCTGGCTCCCCAAAAGTCTGAACAACGATAAATTTATGCCGCTACTGATCACCGCCTTGTTGGCTGGTTTCGCCTTGTTAATCTGGGGTGCCGACCGGTTTGTGATTGGCTCAGCCGCCACCGCCCACCGACTGGGCGTATCATCCTTGCTCATCGGACTAACGGTGGTGGGGTTTGGCACCTCAGCACCAGAGATCATCGTCTCGATCAGCGCGGCGGCGAGGGGCGCGCCGCAGCTGGCGGTTGGCAACGCGCTGGGCTCCAATATTGCCAACATCGGCCTAATCTTAGGCGTAACGGCTCTGATCACCCCTCTGGTCGTTCGCTCACAAACGCTGCGGCGTGAGTTACCGATGCTGCTGGCGATCACACTACTGGCGCTGCTGCCGTTTCTCGATTCCTATCTCAGTCGTCTTGAGGGTGTTGGTCTATTCGGCGGCTTGGTGCTCATGCTCTATTGGCTCGTACGATTGGAAACAACCAGTAGTAGTGCCGACGAGCTGTCCGCTGAGGCTGACGCAGAAATTCGCCACGACCTCTCGTTGATGCAGGCCGTCGGCATATTGATGCTCGGACTGCTGGTCTTACTCACGGGCTCTCAGCTTCTGGTCTGGGGCGCCACGGGCCTGGCCAAAACGCTGGGCATTTCAGATTTGGTCATCGGTCTGACGGTAGTGGCGATTGGCACCAGTCTGCCGGAGCTCGCTGCCTCAATAGCCGCCGTGTTCAAACAGGAACACGACCTGGCCATCGGCAATGTGATTGGCTCCAACATGTACAACTTATTGGCGGTCATGGGCCTGGCCGGTCTCGTCCGCCCGACGGAACTTAGCAATCATGTGTTGGAGCGGGATTTTCCCGTCATGATAGGGTTGACCGTACTGCTGTTTGCCATGTCTTACGGCTGGCGTCAGGGCGGACAACGCATTAACCGAGCCGAAGGCGCCGCACTGCTGCTGATTTTTGTGGTCTATCAGGTTTATATCGTTTACGGAGAACTGACGTGAGCGCCCACGCCGACAACACCGCCCGCCTGGGCAGCCTCGACGACGTGCGATCGATCGCCGCGAAAGTGCTCGACATCGAGGCAAAAGCCATTAATGGTTTGCTGGCGCGTCTAGACGACGCGTTTTATCAGGCGGCTGCCTTGTGTATGAACTGCACGGGTCGTCTCGTTGTGACGGGCATGGGCAAGTCCGGACACATTGCCAATAAGATCGCCGCGACATTGGCGTCCACCGGTTCACCGTCTTTTTTTGTGCATCCCGGTGAAGCCTCGCATGGTGACATGGGCATGATCACCAACGACGACGCCGTCTTGGCGGTGTCCAATTCCGGTGAAACCGCGGAGATTCTGATGTTGTTGCCAACGATCAAGCGTCTCGGCGTGCCGCTGATTGCGATGACCGGCAAGCCGAATTCAACGCTGGCGCGCGCGGCCAGCGCCCACATCGACGTCGGCGTGGCCGAAGAAGCCTGCCCACTCAATCTCGCACCGACCGCCAGCACCACAGCCACGCTGGCTATGGGTGACGCGCTGGCAGTCGTGCTGCTCGAAAGCCGTGGTTTCACTTCTGAGGATTTTGCCCTGTCGCATCCGGGCGGCGCACTCGGTCGAAAGCTACTCATGCGGGTTGCAGATGTCATGCGCATCGGCGACGAAATTTCGGCCGTACAACCCGACGTCAATCTTGGCGAAGCGCTGCTGGACATGTCCAAGAAAGGACTCGGCATGACCATTGTGACGGATCATGACTCGACGATGCTCGGTGTCTTCACGGACGGCGATTTGCGCCGCGTCATTGACGCGCGCACAGACATTCATAGCGTCGCAATCAGCGAGGTTATGATTCGCGAATGCAAATCTGCCCATCCCTCTATGATGGCGGCTGAGGCGGTACACGTCATGGAAACGTATCGCATCACGGCTCTACCGGTCGTCGATGAAGCGAACAAAGTGATCGGTGCACTCAACATCCATGATCTGTTCCGCGCGGGCGTTGTCTAGTGGCACCCCCCCATAACGCACTGGCCAATATCGAACTCCTGGTCTTGGATGTCGACGGCGTACTGACCGACGGTCAGCTGCTGTATGGCGCGGAGGGTGAAATTGGCAAATCGTTTAACGTGAAAGATGGCTATGGTCTACGCCGCCTATTGACCGCAGGCGTGCACATCGCCGCGATCGGTGGGCGTCGCTCAGACGGCGCACTGATGCGCTTAAGTGAACTCGGCATTGAGCACATTCACCTGGGCTGTCGGGACAAAGTAGCGGTTCTGACCCAGCTCCAGCAGGCGCTGAAGCTCAACCCCGACCAAACCGCCGTGATGGGTGATGACCTACCCGATCTTGCCATGATGGCACTCGGCGCGATTCGTATCGCGCCCGCCGACGCCGTGGCGGCGCTGCGTGACCAGACCGACTGGGTGACCAGTCTCCCCGGCGGTCGCGGCGCCGTGCGTGAGGTCTGCGACGCGCTGCTGGCGGCCAGGGAGGGTCGATGACCACTCGCCGAATTGCGCTGTTCATCCTCATCGCACTCGCCATCGCCAGCGGCTGGTTGCTCAAACCTACGTCCAATGAAACGTTGCAGACGCAACAGCGCGAACTCAGCGACGGCTACTATCTACTCGATGCCACCATCAGTGATACCGATGAAAACGGCCAATTGGTCTACTCGCTGCAAGCCGATCGAATCGATCATGTGCCCGATGACGGCAGCGTCATTCTCAACGGACTCAACGTGCTGTACACCAGCGATGCCAGCAGCACATGGACCATCGCCGCCGAGCGCGGCACAATGAGTGCGGCTCGCGAATCGCTCGACCTCAATGGTGGCGTCACCATCCGCTCTGATCCTGAACAGAATACGGCGGTCAGCACCGAGCAGCTGACGCTTGATATGATCAATAACGAGGCGCGCACCGATCGTCAGGTCACCGTCGATCTTCGCGGTGGTCGACTTGTTGCACAAGGCATGCGCGCCGACTTAAAAAGTAAACAGATCGATCTGCTCTCAAACGTGCGCGGATCCTTTGAGGCCACACCATGATGCACATAAGACTGGTAATGCTGCTGATTGCGCTTTTCACCTGCGCTGGCGCGCAGGCTCAGTTTGCCAACTCCTCGTTACCGATTGAGATGGAAGCCGACTCCACCGGTGCGGATGCAAATACCGGTAAGGTCACGTTCACGAACATCGCCATCCGACAAGGCCCGCTCTCCATACGCGCAGATCGCGCGGAGTCCTCTGCATTGGGTTTTGACAACAGCACATGGACGTTTCGCGGCAACGTGACACTCGACGCACCGCAGTCCAATCTCAGTGCCAGCCAAATGACCTTGCGCTTTCGCGAGAAACGGCTGGAGAGCGCCGAGTTCGCGGGCAGCCCGCTGCGTTACGCCGACAAACTCGATAGCGATACACGCGTGACGGCTCGTCGCGCGGACGTCCGCTTTACGCGCAATGCAGTTGCCTCGGTTGAACTCAGCGGCGCGCCGATCGAGCTGAGTCGCGCCGCCGACGAGGACGGTCAGCGCACCGAGGGCAAAGCCGATGCCATTTCCTACGATGCGTCGACCAGCGATTTGCGCTTGACGGGCAACGCAGAACTTGGCGAGGGCGCCAACCGCATCACCGGAAATCAGATCACCTACAACCTGATCTCGCGGCAAGTCACCGCGGCGGCCGATGAACAAGGGGACCGCAAGGTTCACATCACGATCAATCCTTCGACGGGTGACACGACTATCACGTCCGACCAGGACGATTCGGGCACCGAATGACAAAATTGCAGGCCACGGATCTTAAGAAGCGCTATCGCTCACGTACTGTCGTGCGCGGCATTTCGATGGAAGTGAATGAAGGTGAAGTGGTGGGCCTTCTCGGCCCTAATGGCGCGGGCAAAACCACCGCGTTTTACATGATCGTCGGTTTAGTACCGGCCGATGACGGAAAAATTGTGCTCGATGGAAAAGACCTCACGCGCGCGCCGATGCACAAGCGCGCCCGACTGGGCATTGGCTACCTCCCTCAGGAAGCGTCAATTTTCCGCAAGCTCAGCGTTGAGCAGAATATTTTCTCAATCCTTGAAACACGTCGCGGTTTAAGCCGTGCCGATCGCGAGAGAATACTCGAAGAGCTACTTGAGGAACTTAACATAGTCGGTATTCGCGGCAATATCGGTATGAGTTTGTCTGGCGGTGAACGGCGGCGAGTAGAAATTGCCCGAGCCTTGGCGGCCGAACCGCGATTTATTTTGCTCGACGAGCCGTTTGCCGGGGTTGACCCGATTTCCGTGCTGGATATTCAGCGCATAATTAGGCAATTGACCGATCGCGGCATCGGCGTCTTGATCACGGATCACAGCGTAAGGGAAACACTGGGAATTTGCTCAAGGGCGTACATATTAAGCGACGGGAAAGTGATCGCGCAGGGCTCGCCAAACGATGTGTTGGCCAATCAGCAAGTACGCGAAGTGTACTTGGGAGAGGATTTTCGATTATAAATACAGAGGTTCAATCGAACGTGTACGGACAGGGACACGGTTGCCGTCACCGGGCCGCACTCCCCGCTCGTCAAACCTCGATTGTCATTCGGAGCGCGCGACACGGCGTGCTAGGCAGCGTCTCGGTTGAGCGCATAGCGATCAGCCACAACAAATCATGAAACCAACGCTTCAATTAAAAATCGGTCAGTCCTTGACCATGACACCGCAGCTTCAGCAGGCTATCCGACTGCTGCAACTGCCGGTGATGGAGCTCCAAACCCAAATACAAGAAGCGCTAGAGAGCAATGTCATGCTCGAAGCGGTTGAAGAAGAGCAAACCGTAGAGGTCAAGGCGCTCGAGGCGCCGGACAAACCCGCTGAGCCAGAGAACGATGGCGACACACAGGTTGCGGAGGCCACATACGAAGAAACCTGGGACAAGCAAATTACCGCGGCCGAGCCCAACTACAACAGCGCGGGCGGCGAGCCACCCATACAACAAGACTTTGTTGACCACTCGGGTCAAACCCTGCAAGAGCATTTATTGTGGCAGCTGGAGCTCGAAAAGTTTGATGCGTTTGAAGCCGCCATTGGGCGCGCCATCATCGACGCCATCAATGAAGACGGGTATCTCATCGACGACTTGAACACCATCATTGACACACTGGCGGTTGCACGCGATGGCGGAGCTGTACACGCGACCGAAGCCGATCTTGAGCGGGTGCTGAAAAAAATTCAGCGACTTGATCCCGCCGGCGTTGCCGCACGCAGTCTCGCCGAATGTCTCGACTTACAGCTGCAACAACTCAGCGACGACACGGACGAACGCGAACTCGCCCGCGAACTGGTGGCCAACCATTTGGAACTGCTCGCCGAGCGCCAGTTCGCCGCGTTGCGCCGTCGCCTCAAGGTGGACGAAGAGTCGCTGGAAATTGCTGCCGCACTCGTGCGCAGCCTGCACCCGCGCCCCGGCTCCACGGTGAACACCGTACCGCCCGCGTATATCGTGCCGGATGTCCATGTTAAGAAACAGGACGGTCGTTGGATCATCGAACTCAATTCAGGCACCACGCCCTCACTGCGCGTGAATCAAATCTACGCCAGCCAACTCGCCCGTGGCGCCGAACACAGTACATTGCGTAGTCAGCTGCAAGAAGCACGCTGGCTGGTGCGCAGTCTTGAAATTCGCAATGAGACGTTGTTTCGTGTCGCCAGCTGCATTGTCGCAAGGCAACAAGGTTTTCTAGAGGATGGGGACGAGGCAATGTCGCCCATGATTCTACGCGACGTCGCAGAAGAACTCGACATGCACGAATCGACTATTTCGCGCGTAACGACCAATAAATACATGCGCACACCCCGCGGAATCTTTGAGTTTCGCTACTTTTTCTCGAGCCATATTGGCACCGCCGACGGGAATGAACTATCGTCAGTAGCCATACGGGCAAAAATTCGCAAGCTAATCAATGAAGAGGAGGCCAAGAAACCGCTGAGCGACAGCAAGATTGCCAAGACCCTTCAGGACGCCGGCATCAACGTCGCCAGACGGACAATCGCAAAGTATAGGGAATCAATGAACATACCAGCGTCTAGCGAACGCAAGAAACTTGCTTTGCTGCGCTGAGGCAAATAGGAGTCATCAATGCAAATTACAGTAACTGGTCACCACGTAGACGTTACCGCTGCCCTTCGATCGAGTGTCGAGGATAAAATGGAGCGCCTTGAACGACATTTTGATATGGTCACCGACGCGCACGTTATTCTGACGGTAGAAAAATTGCGCCACAAGGCCGAAGCCAAAGTGCAGTATCGGGGTGGAACGATCTACGCAGATTCGGTTGAACAGGATATGTATGCTGCCATCGATAGTCTGGTCGACAAACTCGATCGACGAGTGAAAAAATCCAAAGAAAAAATCACCAATCACCATGCAAGGGAAGCAAGAAAATCCAATTACTCATGACGAGCCCGAGGGCACGTCAGACTCTCACTTGGCCAGCGTTACGACGCTGGCCAATCTGATTTCACCAGAGCGAGTTTTGTGCAATGTCACGGCGCGCTCGAAAAAACACTGCCTCGAAATCATTGCCCGCCTACTGACCAACGATCAGGACAGCCTGACGGAGTCCGAGGTCTTCGACACCATCTATCAACGCGAGAAGCTGGGTAGCACCGGCCTTGGAGAGGGATTCGCGTTGCCGCATGGGCGTGTTGAAGACCTCGAAGAAAGTGTCGGCGCCTTTCTTATGCTCACCGAACCTGTCGACTTTGACCTCGAAGGCGGCGAAGGTGTCGATATGATATTTGCCCTGGCGGTACCGACCGACAGCGCCGAGGAACATCTTAAAGATCTGTCGTCAATTGCACAGTTGCTGGCCAATACGGACGTGCGCGGCAAAGTCAGTCACTTGGTGAGCAGCATTGATATTCACGATGCGCTGATCGAACTATCGGCCAACACTTAATATGTCGCAGCTTATTTTCGTCAGTGGATTATCAGGTTCGGGAAAAACCGTCGCTCTCCATATGCTTGAAGACCTCGGCTTCTATTGCATCGACAACATTCCGGCCGGCCTTCTTCAAACCTTCGTC
Source organism: Pseudomonadota bacterium (assembly GCA_039028935.1). Classification (NCBI taxonomy): domain Bacteria; kingdom Pseudomonadati; phylum Pseudomonadota; species Pseudomonadota bacterium. The sequence goes on from JBCCHD010000027.1 coordinate 13,697, forward strand.
AAGCACACGATCGATGCTGATGACCCCGTGTTCGCCAAAACAGCTGTCGGCATTGACGCTCGCAATCGCGCCGCGGACATCGCCCGCGTGCCCGACCTATTCGCCAGACTGCGCGAACTCAATATCGAACACAAAGTGATTTTTCTACACGCCGGTGAAAGTGAATTACTGACTCGCTACAGTGAAACACGACGCAAACACCCGCTTAGTCGCGGGGGTATTGGTCTTCGCGAGGCGTTGATCACCGAGCGAGAGCTCCTCGACCCAATCAGTCGTGAGGCCCATCACATTATCGACACAAGCGGCCTGAGCGTGCACGACTTGCGAGAAATCGTACGCTCTCGTGTTGCGCTGGAAGCCTCATCAAAACTCACGTTGCAAATCGGTTCGTTCGGCTTTAAAAACGGCGTACCCTCCGATGCCGATTTTGTTTTTGATGTTCGCTTCTTACCCAATCCGTACTGGGATAAAAAACTACGCGCCTACAATGGCCGCGACAAACCGGTGATCGACTACCTAAAATCCCAAGACAAAGTCGCCGCGCGAGTTAACGACATCATCGACCTTCTCGAAAAGTGGCTGCCCGACTTTGAAGCCAACAACCGCAGCTATCTGACGATTGCCATCGGGTGCACCGGCGGTCAGCACCGGTCGGTTTATGTGGCCGATCAACTCACCGAGCATTTTTCCAAAACCTATCAGCGGGTAAGCTGCCGGCATTCGGCCCTGAGTACCTAGCCGTATCCAACCCTCATCGGCAGGCCCCCACGCAACTCGGCGCGCACGCGGCAGACCGTTTATACTGTCAAGCGCGTTCAAGAAAGAGGCGAATTCGCCATGAAGGAACTCATTGTCAGAGTGTGTAACGATCGCGGTCTCCACGCGAGACCGTCTGCGCAGTTTTCGTCGGTGGCCAAGAAGTTTGACTGCCGCGTAACGGTCACCGCATCCGATCGTAGCGCTGACGGAAAAAGTATCATGGGCCTTCTCACACTCGCCGCTACTCAAAATAGCCGGCTGGTCATCTGCCTGGTGGGCCCGCAAGCCGCCGAAGCCGCTGAGGCGTTGCTCGAGCAATGTAGCGATACGATTTGTCTTGACGCGAAGAGCGACTCATGACGCTGCTGATGAATGGCACGGGCGTCAGTCGCGGCATCGCCATCGGCCCGGTTAGGCTTCTGCATGAAATACAGCCTCAGGCGCGCCGCAAGAAGATCCTCGCCAGTCAAAAGCGCGCCGAACTGAATCGGTTTCGCAAAGCGCTGAGCCGTTCTGAGGAGGAACTCAGCACGGCCAAAGAGCAGCTGCCAACGAGCGGTAGTGGCACAGTCATCAGTATTCTCGATAGCAATATCGCCATGCTTCACGATCCGGCCCTCGTTGAACCCATCGAAAATTACATTTCGGAACATCTTTATTCGTGTGAGTGGGCGCTCGCCGTGCAACGCGATGAGTTGTTTCAGATGTTCGATGCGATCACTGATCCGTACTTGCGCCAGCGATCGCTCGACGTTGAAGAAACCATCGCACGGCTTCTAAAACACCTTAAACGGCGGCCCGCCAAACAAAAGAAGACCACACAGTCGCCCCAAAAATTTGTGCTCGTGAGTAAAAACCTGGCTCCTTCCGATCTTATTCAGCAGCAACATGCGGGCCTGATTGGCGCGGTAACCCAAGGCGGCAGCCAGTTGTCGCACACAACGATCATCGCCAAGAGCCTCAATATTCCGTTAATCGTTCACGCCCGACACGCTATGACGTTGCTCGATGAAAGCGACAAACTGATTATTGACGGCGCCCAGGGCACCGTGATCGTCAACGCCGACGCCGCCACCACCCGCAGCTTTAAGTCTCAGCAGTCATCCGCACGGAAAGCGCGCAAGCAGCTCGATTCGCTGAAGGCCCGCGCAACACGCACGCGAGACAAGCAGCAAGCGCATGTGCTGGCCAACTGCAGTGAACCGGCCGACATATCCAAAGCAAAGCGCCTGGGCACCGAGGGCGTCGGTTTGTACCGAACCGAGTCGCTGTATCTTAATCGCGATGAGTTGCCCGACGAGACCGAGCACTTCAAGCTATACAGAAAACTCATCACCAAGCTCAAGGGCGATCCGCTCGTCGTCCGCACGATGGACGTGTGGTCCAGTCGCCGCGCACCGGGGCTCGAACAGCACGTACCCATGTCCCGTCAACCCGCGCTCGGACTGCGCGCCATTCGCTTATGTCTGCGGCATCCAGAACTCTTCTTACCTCAGCTCCGTGCACTGCTTCGTGCCGCCCATTACGGGCCGTTATCGATGCTTGTGCCCATGGTTGCCAATGTGCAGGAAGTGCGCGATTTGCTGCAGATGGTCGATGTGACCAAGGCACACCTACAGCGCCAGCGCTTCGCGTATAACCCCAACATGCCGATTGGTGTGATGGTGGAGGTGCCGTCCGCAGCCATCTCGGCTCGGTTGATTGCGCCCCTGGTTGATTTCATGGCGATTGGCAGCAACGACCTGACGCAGTACACATTGGCTATGGACCGAGATGATGAAAACGTTCAGCCGCTGCTCGATCCGCTTAACCCAGCGATTCTTCACCTTATTCGCGAAACCGTAAAGGCGTGCGATCAACACGACGTACCCGTATCGCTGTGCGGCGAGATGGCAGGCGATCCGCTTTATACACGCTTACTGCTCGGACTGGGTTTGCGTCAATTTAGCATGCACCCGTCGAGCGCTTTGGAGGTGAAACGACAAATCATTTCCACCGACGTCGGCAAGATCGAGAAAATTGCGCGGGCCATGATCCGCGCTAACTCACCCTTACGATCGCAACGCTTGCTCGAACGCATCAACTCAGTGTAATCCCGCAAAGGCGACTTTGTTGGACATAGGGGCTAAACTTGCCGCTGTGAACACCGAAACCACTCAGCATCAACCGACTCGCCTTGAAACGTTGCGTTCTGCGCTGCAAAGCGGTGCACTGCGGCCAATCCAAGGCCTACTACAAAGTCTGCACCCAGCCGAAATCGCGCATTTGCTCGAAGCGCTACCCGTCGATGAGCGCAATATTGTTTGGGGACTCATGGATCCCGATGATGAAGGGGAAACGCTGCTTCACGTCAATGATGAAGTGCGGATCAAACTCATTGACGGCATGGAAGACACCGAGTTGCTGGCGGCTGTTGACGGCATGGAGGTCGACGACCTGGCGGATCTGCTTGGCGATTTACCTGAGGCGATCACACAAGGTGTGCTCAAAGCGATGGATTCGCAGAATCGCGCGCGCCTGCGCGAAGTTCTCAGCTATCCGGAGGATGTCGCCGGTGGCCTGATGAACATCGACACCATCACCATCCGTCCCGATGTCACACTGGAAGTCGTGTGGCGCTATCTTCGTGCACTCGATAACGTTCCAGACACCACCGACACGCTGTTTGTTGTCAATCGTTACGGCAAATACCTTGGCCTGGTGTACGTGACGCGACTGCTAACTCACGATGCGTCAGTTACCGTGGCGGATATCATGGATACGAGCATCGAAGGCATCGAGGCCGAAACTGACGCCCACGTTGTGGTCGACATTTTTGAGAAGCGCGACCTGGTGTCCGCCCCGGTGGTGGATGCGGAATCACGCCTTCTGGGCCGCATTACCATCGACGATGTCGTGGATGTTCTGCGTGAAGAGGCCGAGCACTCACTGATGAGCATGGCCGGCCTCGACGAAACCGAAGATATGTTCGCGCCAGTGGCCACCAGCGCGCGTCGTCGCGCCATCTGGCTTGGTGTTAATCTTGCGACCGCGTTTATCGCCGCGTCCGTGGTCGGTGTATTCGACGCGACCATCGAAAAGGTCGTGGCGCTCGCGGTGCTGATGCCGGTTGTCGCCAGCATGGGTGGCGTGGCGGGTATGCAAACGTTGACGCTGGTGATCCGCGGCATGGCGCTGGGCCAAATCGAGCGATCAAACGCACGCTGGATGCTGCTTAAAGAAATTTCCATCGGCACATTGAACGGCTTTGCATGGGCGATTGTGGTCTCGCTGGTCACCGTGCTGTGGTGGGGCACCTGGGACATCGCCGCTGTGATCGCTGGCGCCATGATCATCAATCTGTTGATCGCCGCGGCGGCCGGTGTATTGGTTCCTCTGATTCTAAAACGCCTAAATATTGATCCGGCGCTCGCGGGCAGCGTGGTGCTGACCACGGTAACCGACGTGGTCGGCTTTGCCGCTTTTTTAGGGCTTGGCGCGCTGTTTCTCACCTAAACACGACCCGACCGACGCGATTCACTCGCGGCCGTCGACACTAGTCAACCGATTGCGTGTGATGCGCGCGAGAACCGGGCCGGCAACGCCTCGCTCACCGTTGGGTTACATCAGTGACTCACGAATATGGCGAGGCCCATCTAGCGCGGGCACCTCGTCGCCCTGCAAAAACGGCAATAAGCGATCTTTTCGCAACATCGCATCATGGTAACCAAGATCGATTAATTCTTGGCAGTACGTCTGCTCAAACAGCAAATAGCTGATGAGGGGACGACCGCCTGAGTTGTAGGCGCCAATACCGCGCAGAAGCGCTTTGACCGGTCGCGGAAACTGTTGTTTGTGGCGGTGCGCGATTTCGCGAATATCCTTACTGGGAACGATAATATGGATGTCGACAATATCGAAATTGGTTTCCGCACCCGCCTCAATGAGACGATTAATGCGCGTCAGCCGCTCAAGATCGGCATAGAGTCCATCGAGAAAAATGGTGTCGAGAATGTACCCCGCTATATGCCCAAAGGACGGTGGATGGCCGTCGAACACCGCCGGGTTTGGCTGCCGCATGGTCTGCTCGTCACGCGTGCCGATCACTAGCAGGCGGTTAGCGCCAAGATGAATCGCTGGACTGAGTGGCGCCGCCTCACGCAAAGCACCATCGCCAAAGTACTCCTCACCAATTTTGACGGGCGGAAACACGAAGGGAACAGCCACAGACGCCATGAGATGATCAAGCGTCAAATCCGTCGCCACCCCGGCCCGTCGCGCCCGCTCCCAAGCGAGCGACGCCTCGCCCATAAAAAACGACAAGGCCTTAGCCTGCGAGTAGCCAGACGCGGTGATCGCGACCGCATCGAGTGCCCCCTGATCGATGGCACGCTGCACACGATCGAATTGGATGTATTTGGCTAACAGATCACGCAGCGGCGCGTTATCGAGCAAGAAATGCGGATTGCGCGGTCCAAGGCCCCCGAGCGTGAGCGCCGCCAGCCAGGTGGCACCGGTTTTGGCCACGTATCGGGCGTCGGACCGGTATACCTGCGCGCAATGAAAGTTGCCCCAAACCTCAACCAGATCGTCAATACCGGCATGAAAATTCAGGGCGTTATTGGCTACGACGGTCGCGTTGATCGCCCCGGCCGATGTGCCACTCACAACGGGAAACGGGTTGCTGTCCCCCGGCAACATGTCTGACACGGCTTTGAGAACGCCCGCTTGATAGGCGCCGCGAGCGCCGCCACCGGGCAACACCAGGCCAATTTTGGTTTCGTCACGTTCGCGCATGTTTGATCTTTGCTCTCACAGAGGCAACAATTAAGCGGTTCAACCAACAAGAGATAGAATACATGCTGGCTTTACAACGCGCATCCCGATTACTTCAACTCATCGTTTTCTCTGCGCTGTGCGCAGGCTTCTCGGCCACCGCTCTGGGCGAGACCGTCACCGAAGGCCAGGTGGCTCCAGCGTTTCGATTACAGGATCAAAACGGCAAGTGGCACGAGCTCGAGCGCTACTGTGGCCAGTGGGTGGTGCTGTATTTCTACCCCAAAGACGATACGCCGGGCTGCACGACGCAAGCCTGTGAATTTCGTGACGAGATTTATGCTTTTCGCAAGAACAACATCAACATACTTGGTGTGAGTCTCGACGACGTCAGCTCGCATGAGGAATTTGCCGACAAGTACAGCCTGCCGTTTTCGTTGCTGTCCGACGCTGACAAGAACGTGGCCAATGCCTATGGTGTGCTCAAAAATTATGGCGTCGTAAAATACTCGGCACGCGAGACGTTTCTGATCGATCCAGATGGCAAGATTGCCAAGCACTATCGCAAGGTCGAGCCCAAGGGCCATGCCACCGACGTGATTGACTCCATCAAGTCGCTAGCGGAAGGATCTCGCGCGAATACTCAGGGACACTGAGTATTACCGCATTCAGGCGGGCACAAGTGGCGTCGTGATCTGCGACTTTCGCAAGCCCTTTACCGCCTGATCAAGTCCACCGAGCGTGAGCGGGTACATGCGATCTGTCATCAGCTCGCGCGTGATGCCGATCGATGGCGTGTAGTGCCAATCGGCTTCGCGCACAGGGTTGAGCCAGGCGGCGCTACCAAAATGTTGCAACAACCGGTTGAGCCAAACCGCGCCGGCCTCTTCATTGAAGTGTTCGATACTGCCACCGGGATAGGTAATCTCATACGGACTCATGGTCGCATCACCCACAAAAATGAGTTTGTAATCCCGACCATACGTCCGCATTAGCTCATGAACGCTCAGACGTTCATTGTGGCGCCGGTAGTTGTCCTTCCACACCGACTCATAAACAAAATTGTGAAAGTAAAAGTACTCGAGATTTTTAAACTCGGTGCGCGCAGCGGAAAATAACTCTTCGCAAAGCCGGATATACGGATCCATGGAGCCGCCGACATCAAAAAACAGCAGCACCTTGATCGTGTTGCGCTTTTCGGGACGCATCTTAATATCCAGCCAACCCGCATTTCGCGCGGTGGAGGCGATGGTGTCATCCAGGTCAAACTGATCGGCTGAGCCTTCGCGAGCAAACAGGCGTAACCGCCGCAAGGCCATTTTAATATTGCGCGTTCCGATCTCGACATCCGCATCCAGGTTGCGATATTGACGCTCTTGCCAAACCTTGACGGCCGATCCGTGACGCGACTCGCCACCGATTCGCACGCCTTCGGGGTTGTAACCGTAGGCACCAAAGGGTGAAGTACCGCCCGTGCCTATCCACTTGCTGCCACCCTCATGCCGCTCCTGCTGTTCCTCAAGGCGCTGTCTCAAGGTTTCCATGAGCTCGTCCCAATCGCCCATCGCTTCAATTTGTGCTTTTTCTTCGTCGGTTAAATACTGCTCCAACTGCTGTCGCAACCATTCCTCCGGGATTTGATGAAGCTCGTCATTGTAAAGCGCTTCAACCCCATCAAAAAAATCGCCGAACGCCCGGTCGAATAAATCGTACCGAGTCTCGTCCTTCACCAGCACGGTGCGGGCCAACAGATAAAAATTGTGCAGATTCGAGTCGGCGAGGTTCGCTTTGAGCGTGTCGAGCAAGGCCAGAAACTCGGTGGTCGATACCGGTAATCCCGAACGCTTCAGATGATAAAAAAAGTTAACGAGCATTGCGCTTATTCAAGAACACCAGTTGTTCAAACAGATGCACATCTTGCTCATTTTTAAGCAGTGCGCCATGCATGATCGGCATGAGTTTTTTGTCGTCATTGCGCAGCGCGTCCGCCGGGATATCCTCGGCGAGCAGCAACTTTATCCAGTCGATCAGCTCGGACGTGGATGGCTTTTTCTTAAGACCACGCGCGTCGCGAATATCGTAGAACGCGCTCAGAGCCGCTTTGAGCAGATCCTGTTTTAGGCCCGGATGATGCACATCCACAATTTTGGCCATCACTTCCTTGGATGGGAAGCGAATGTAGTGGAAGAAACAGCGACGCAAGAACGCGTCGGGCAGCTCTTTTTCATTGTTGCTCGTAATAATGATAATCGGCCGATGTTTGGCGCTGATCGTCTGCTGCGTTTCGTACACAAAAAACTCCATGCGATCGAGCTCTTGCAGCAGGTCATTAGGAAATTCGATATCCGCCTTGTCAATTTCGTCGATGAGTAGAACCGGTTGCTGTTCCGACTCAAAGGCCTCCCACAGTTTTCCCGGCACAATGTAGTTATCGATGCTCTTGACCTTGTCATCACCGAGCTGCGAATCGCGCAGCCGGGCCACGGCATCGTACTCATACAGACCCTGCCGTGCTTTTGTCGTCGATTTGATGTGCCACTCGATAAGTGGCTTTCCGAGCGCCCGAGCCACCTCGATCGCCAGCTGGGTTTTGCCCGTGCCCGGCTCACCCTTGATGAGCAGGGGTCGCTGCAGCGTCACAGCGGCGTTCACCGCCATCATGAGTTCGTCATCGGCTACGTAGCGGTCGGTGCCACTGAATTTCTGATCGGTCATGCCAGTCTCTTGTTCGTTTGGCGTTTATCACGCGTGGTGGAAGCCGCGCATCGAGATCGACAGCGCGCGCCTGGAACGCGACGATACCATGAAGAATGCTGCAACGCAGTCATGCCCCTTAGCGCGGTCGCCAGGGGCGTATGCGGTGGCGCCACGGAATGGCTAAATCTTTAAAATTATCATGGCGTTAGTACCGCCAGTCACACCCGATAGTTCGCCTTTGGTGAGAATGATCCAATCACCCTCTTCGACGATGTTCTTTTCCAACAGCAAGGCCTTGATGTCGCGATTGAGGTCCTCGTGAGCGGATTGACCAAAATCCGCAGCCAACGGATAAACGCCACGATAGAGCGTTACGCGGCGGCGTGTTTCCTCGTGCCGCGTCACCGCGAAGATCGGCTTGCCGGAGCGAATGCGCGAGGCCCAAAGACTGGTGGAGCCCGATTCGGTCAGTGCCACAATCGCTTTGACGTTGAGATGATTGGCGGTGTACATCGTCGCCATGGCGATGGCCTCATCGACCCGACGAAACCGCTTGTCGACGCGATGGTGGGATACTTGCGTCACCTTTTGCCGCTCCGCGCCACGGCATACCCGGTCCATGGCTTTTACCGCCTCCAGTGGAAAACGGCCTGTTGCGGTTTCCGCCGACAGCATGACCGCATCGGTGCCATCGAGCACCGCATTGGCCACATCAAGCACTTCAGCGCGTGTGGGAATCGCATTGTTAATCATCGACTCCATCATTTGCGTGGCGGTGATCACTACACTGTCGCGTTCGCGCGTTAACTCAATAATGTGCTTTTGCACACCCGGCAGTTCGGCATCACCGATCTCCACGCCCAAATCGCCTCGAGCAACCATCACGGCATCCGACGCGTCGACAATCTCTTCGATGTTGTCGACGGCCTCGGCGCGTTCAATCTTAGCGATCAGATAGCCTTCGCCGCCGGCCTCGCGCAACAGTGTGCGTGCGCGCTCAATATCTTCACCGGAGCGTGGGAACGAGATCGCCAGATAGTCAACGCCTAACTCAGCGGCCAACGTGATATCGGCTCGGTCTTTGTCGGTCAATGCTTCGGCCGAAAGACCACCCCCCATGCGGTTGATGCCCTTACTGTTGGACAGCACACCGCCACGCTTGACCACACAATGAATGCGAGGGCCGTCGACCCGATCGACGCGCATGGCAATTTGCCCATCGTTAAGCAACAGTAGATCGCCCGATTGCACGTCGTTGCACAGATTTTTATACGTTACGCCGACACGCTGCTGATCGCCGTCATGGGTGCCCAGCTCCATGTCGAGCACAAACGCATCGCCGTTTGCCAGCTCAATCGAGCCATCCCGGAAGCGCTCAATTCGAATCTTGGGTCCCTGCAGATCGCCCAGCACGCCGATGTCGTGACCCCGCGACGCCGCAATACGCCGCACCTGTTCGACGCGCTGGCGATGACTGTCTCGGTCACCGTGCGAGAAATTCAGGCGCACGACATTCACGCCCGCATCAAACAAATCGCCCATCAGCTGCGGGTCGTCCGTAGCCGGACCAAGCGTTGCCACAATTTTGGTTCTGCGTCGCATCAAGCGGTTTCCTTAACGTTGTTCTTCGTAGCACGAAGCCATGCGTCTATGACGTGAAGACGATGCCGGCTTCGCGACGTACTGTGCGCGTTACTCGGCGGCACGCTCCTGCAATATCGCCACGGCTGGCAGCGTCTTTCCTTCGAGAAATTCAAGAAAGGCGCCACCGCCGGTCGAGATGTACGACATTCCGTCGCCGATCCCAAATGCATCGAGTGCGGCCAGCGTATCGCCTCCGCCTGCAATTGAAAACGCATGACTGCGCGCAATCGCTTCGCCCACCACCCGGGTGCCCTCGGCAAACGCGGCAAATTCAAATACCCCAACCGGCCCATTCCAAACGATCGTACCGGCGCCCTCTAACAGCGCGGCAAGCTGTTCGGCCGATTCAGGACCAATATCGAGCGCTTGATCATCCTCCGCCATGGCGTCGACTGACTTCACGATGGCCTCGGCATCCGCCGAAAACGACTTGGCTACCACCACGTCCTGCGGAATGGGAATGGTGGCACCGCCCTGTTTGCCCCGCTCGATAAGCGTCCGTGCCGTATCAACCAGATCGGGCTCATAGAGTGACTGGCCGACGTCATGTCCCGCCGCAGCAATAAACGTGTTCGCAATGCCGCCACCAACGATGAGTTGATCGACACGCGGCATTAGGGATTCTAAGAGCGTCAGCTTGGTCGACACTTTGGAGCCACCGACGATGGCAACCAAGGGGCGCTTTGGATTGTCGAGCGCCTTAGCCAGCGCATCGAGTTCGGCCGCGAGCAGTGGGCCCGCGCACGCAATCGGGGCATAGTGAGCGACCCCATGCGTCGACGCCTGCGCCCGGTGAGCGGTACCAAACGCGTCCATTACATACACATCGCACAGCGCGGCCAGTTTGCGCGATAACTGCTCATCATTGGCCTTTTCGCCCACATTAAATCGAGCGTTCTCGCACATCACAATCTGACCCGGTGCGACGTCCACGCCCTCGAGCCAATTGCTCGACAGCGTGACGGGGTGCTCGAGCAATGCGGCCAGCCGGTCTGCCACCGGTCGCAACGACAACGCCGCATCCGGTTGCCCTTCTAGGGGACGACCGAGATGCGACATGACCATAATGGCGGCGCCTTGCTCGAGCGCCAAGCGCAAGGTCGGCAAACACGCTCGAATGCGGCGATCATTGGTCACTTGGCCGTTCTTGACCGGCACATTCATGTCTTCGCGAATCAGCACTCGCTTATTACGAAGATCGAGGGTGTCCATTCTCAACATAGTGCTTACCTGCGTTAGAGTGCGCGATGCATCGCGGTCATCGTATCGAGCATCCGCATCGAAAAACCCCACTCGTTGTCGTACCACGAGCATACTTTGACTAGACGACCGTTCACTTTCGTCATGGATTCATCATAGGTGGAGCTGGCCGGATTGTGATTGTAGTCGATGGACACAAGTGGTTCGTCGCTGTAATCCAATACTGCACTCAACGGACCGCTATCGGCCGCCGTGCGCATGATACGGTTGACCTCTTCCACGCTGGTGTCGCGCGATGCGATAAACGACAGGTCCACCATCGACACGTTTATCGTGGGCACGCGCACCGCGTAGCCGTCCAGTTTGCCGTCCAGCTCCGGCAGCACCAGCCCTACCGCCGCGGCGGCCCCGGTTTTGGTTGGAATCATCGACATGGTGGCCGAGCGAGCGCGCCGGATATCCTTGTGATACACGTCGGTTAGGCGTTGATCGTTGGTATATGCATGAATCGTGACAATCAGGCCCGATTCGATACCGATCGCATCGTTGAGTGGCTTAGCAAGCGGCGCAAGACAGTTGGTCGTGCACGAGGCATTGGACACCACGCGGTGTTCTGCTTTGAGCACATCGTGATTAACGCCAAACACGACTGTCGCATCGATGTCTCCGCCAGACGGTGCCGACACCAGCACCCGCTTGGCGCCCGCGTCAAGATGCGCTTTAGCTTTGGTCTTGGTACGAAACACGCCGGTGCACTCCAACACCACATCGACCTCGAGTTCTTTCCAAGGCAAATTGGCGGGGTCGCGTTCACAGCACACTCGCACACGGTCGCCGTTGACCAACATGTGATCGCCGTCTTTGGCGACCTCGGCTAGGAACGGGCCGTGCGCCGTGTCGCGCCGGGTCAGCAAGACATTTGTGTCGATGTCGCTCAGATCATTGATCGCTACAATCTGAATCTCTTCGCGACGATTGGATTCATAGAGTGCACGCAGCGTCATGCGGCCAATGCGGCCATACCCGTTGATCGCAACCTTAATGGTCATGGGTGTTTCTCCTGAGTAAAGGGCGACTCGCGCCCGGTTTTCTCCCTGTTTGATCGATTGCCAACATGCGCGTCAGACACGCAGGACGACGACGCACTTGACGCACAATCGTCCGACGCACACTGGTGGCCGCATTCGTTTTCTCACGCCCTGGTCAGCGCGCTCAGAACCCGTGTTTTAGAGCAGTGCTTCCGCTTCCTGTGCAACACGCGTTGCCGTGACGCCGAGGTGCTCATAAACCGCTGGCGCGGGCGCCGACTCGCCGAAGCGATCAATACCGACGACCTGACCCTTAGAGCCGGCGATGCGCCACCAGCCATCGGTTGCGCCCGCTTCAACAACCACTCGAGCAGTCACGTTAGGGGGGAGTACGCGGTCACGATAATTCGAGTCCTGGCGGTCGAACACGCTGGTACACGGCATAGACACCACGCGCGCCTGTATGTTCTTCTCGGCGAGTAAATCCGCCGCGTCCATCGCCAGGCTCAATTCTGTCCCAGTACCGATCAAAATCACGTCAGGCGTGCCATCCACATCACGCAGGACGTACCCGCCCTTGCTCACATCCCCAAGTTGAGCCTCGGTGCGGGCCTGAAACGGCACACCCTGTCGGCTAAACACGAGGCAGTGCGGCGTACGTTGGCTCTCAATGGCCGCTCGCCAAGCGACAGCCGACTCAACCGTGTCGCACGGCCGCCAAACGTCCAGATTGGGCATCAGACGCAGGCTGGCCAAATGCTCCACCGGCTGGTGGGTCGGGCCGTCTTCACCTAAGCCGATCGAGTCATGGGTGTATACAAACATGGTCGGCACTTCCATCAGCGCGGCCATACGGACCGCGTTGCGCGCATAGTCGGAAAAAGTGAGAAACGTGCCGGAATAAGGTTTAAAACCACCATACAGCCAAAGGCCATTCATGATCGCGGACATGCCAAATTCGCGCACGCCGTACCAGATGTAGTTGCCATCCGCACTATCGGGGGTGACGCCTTTCGACTGAGACCAAAAGGTATTGTTCGACCCAGTTAGGTCAGCCGAGCCACCAATGAGCTCAGGCAGCATGGGCCCTAGCCCTTCCAACGCGGCCTGTGATGCTTTTCGCGTGGCCATACTCTTGGCTTCTGCCGACAGCGACGCAATTACTTGCGTCGCCGCTTCATCCCAGCCGTCAGGTAAACCTCGACCCCACCGTCGTTCGAGCTCAGCGGCTAACTCCGGATGGTCCTTACGGTAGGCATCAAATTCCCGTCGCCAATTGGATTCGGTGGCTTCGCCCTGATCAACCGCGTGCCAGGCCGCTTGGATATCCTCCGGGATATCGAAGGGACCGTGCGGCCAATCGAGCGCTTCGCGCGTCAGCGCGATTTCCTCATCGCCCAGTGGCGAACCATGTGAGGAAGATTTGCCCGCTTTGTTGGGCGAGCCATAGCCAATGGTTGTTTTACAGCAAATGAGGGTGGGTTGTGTTTCGTTCGCTCGCGCGGCGATCAATGCCTGATCACACGCTTCCGCATCATGGCCATCCACATCCTCAATCACCTGCCAGCCATAGGCTCGGAAACGCGCAGGCGTGTCATCGGTGAACCACCCGCCGACTTCACCATCAATCGAGATATTGTTGTCGTCGTAAACGCAGATCAACTTTCCCAGTTTGTGCGTGCCGGCTAACGAACAGGCTTCGTGCGAAATGCCTTCCATCAGACAGCCGTCACCGAGAAAAACGTAGGTGTGATTGTCAACAATCGTGTGCCCCGGGCGGTTGAACTGTTCGGCGAGAATCTTCTCCGCGAGCGCCATGCCCACCGCATTGGTGATGCCCTGCCCCAGTGGACCAGTGGTGGTCTCAACTCCTGGCGTGATGCCGTATTCCGGATGACCCGCCGTGCGGCTGTGAAGCTGCCGGAAGTTGATCAACTCTTCGAGAGGCAGATCGTAGCCGCTCAAATGCAACAGCGCATAGATGAGCATGGAACCGTGACCATTCGATAGCACGAAGCGATCACGGTTAGGCCAGGCGGGATTTGCAGGATTATGTTTGAGGTGTTTGGCCCACAAAACTTGCGCCACATCCGCCATGCCCAGCGGCGCTCCCGGATGTCCCGAATTTGCTTTTTGCACAGCGTCCATACTGAGCGCGCGAATGGCGTTGGCCAATTGTTTGTTTGTCGGCATGAAGTCCCCCTGTTTCAAGGCGCGAATTGTCCCCCAAAGACGGGGTGCGCGGCAAATGCCATCCGCCATTGACACCTCTTCACGCTGCCCTGAGCTTCGTGCTTTATGGTCAGCTCCGGGATATAATTGCGCGGTTTACTGGCCTGGCAACGCGCCTCATTCCCCACCCTTTTTGAAGGAACCTCTAAGCTATGTCCGATAACTATGTGTTTACATCTGAATCCGTTTCGGAAGGCCACCCCGATAAGGTCGCCGATCAGATTTCGGATGCGATTCTCGACGCCATCCTCGCCGAGGACAAACAAGCTCGGGTTGCCTGCGAGACGATGGTCAAAACGGGTATGGCGGTCATCGCGGGCGAAATCACCACCAGCGCATGGGTAGATCTTGAAGAATTGGTGCGCCACGTGGTGCTCGACATCGGGTACAACAGCTCTGAGGTCGGCTTCGATGGCGCCACGTGCGCGGTGATTAACGCGATTGGCAAGCAGTCGGTGGACATCGCCCAGGGCGTCGACCGCGAATCGCAGGAGAACCAGGGCGCTGGGGATCAGGGCCTCATGTTCGGTTATGCGAGCAATGAAACCGATGTGTTAATGCCCGCGCCGATTACGTTTTCCCATCGGCTCGTCCAGCGCCAGGCAGAAGTGCGCAAGAATGGCACGCTGCCTTGGCTGCGGCCAGACGCCAAAAGTCAGGTCACGTTTCGCTACGAGAATCACCAACCGGTAGGGGTGGAAGCGGTCGTGCTATCGACTCAGCATGCTGAGGACGTCTCGGCTGACGCGCTGCGCGAGGGTGTGATGGAAGAGATCATTAAGCCCGTGCTGCCAGCTAAATGGCTTGAAAGTTGCCCTTCTGACCATATTCATATTAATCCGACCGGTAAATTTGTTATCGGTGGGCCAGTTGGCGACTGTGGCCTGACCGGTCGCAAGATTATCGTGGACACCTACGGCGGTATGGCACGGCATGGCGGCGGCGCGTTTTCAGGCAAAGATCCATCCAAAGTGGATCGATCCGCCGCCTACGCGTGTCGCTACGCGGCCAAGAACATCGTCGCGGCCGGCCTCGCTGAACGCTGCGAAATTCAGGTGTCGTATGCCATTGGCGTGGCCGAACCCACTTCGATTTCGCTCGAAACCTTCGGCACGGAAAAAGTGCCCACCGACCGCATCGAAGCGCTGGTTCGGGAACACTTTGACCTGCGCCCCTATGGCATTTTGAACATGCTCGATCTGCTTCGACCGATCTATCGTAATACGGCGAGCTACGGTCACTTCGGGCGCACCGAACCTGAGTTTACTTGGGAAGCGACCGACAAAGCTGCGCTGCTCGCCGATGCGGCGGGACTGAGTGGCGCCTGAGCGGGCTGAGCGGCGAAACGCCGACGCCAGAACGAGCATTACCGAGAATTTGATCAACGTTACAACGCTACAAACACGGAGAACATCATGAGCAAGCCAGCCGAACATTTACACCCCGACTACAAGGTGGCCGACATCAGTCTGGCTGCTTGGGGTCGCAAGGAAATTGCGATTGCCGAAACCGAGATGCCGGGCCTCATGGCGCTGCGCGAAGAATATGCGGACGCCAAACCGTTGGACGGCGCTCGCATCGCCGGTTGTCTGCATATGACCATTCAGACCGCCGTATTGATTGAGACGCTGGTCGCGTTGGGCGCCGATGTGCGCTGGTCGTCCTGCAACATCTTTTCGACGCAGGACAATGCAGCCGCCGCAATCGCAGAAGCCGGCGTTCCGGTGTTCGCATGGAAAGGCGAAACCGAAGACGAATATTGGTGGTGCGTCGAAAAAACCGTCCATGGCCCGAACGGTTGGACACCCAACATGATCCTAGACGATGGCGGTGACCTGACCCAGCTCGTGCACGACAAATATCCCGCGCTCATGGATGACATTAAAGGGGTTACCGAAGAGACCACCACGGGCGTTAAACGACTGTATGATATGCAGCGCGATGGCACGCTCAAAGCACCTGCCTTCAACGTTAACGACTCGGTTACCAAGTCCAAATTTGACAACCTCTATGGCTGTCGTGAGTCGCTAGTGGACGGCATTAAGCGCGCGACCGACGTCATGATCGCAGGCAAAGTCGCCATCGTGGCCGGGTTCGGCGACGTCGGCAAAGGCTCCGCGCAGTCGCTTCGCGGCTTGGGTGCGACCGTTTGGATCACCGAGATCGACCCTATCAATGCGTTACAGGCGGCGATGGAAGGCTATCGTGTCGTGACAATGGACGATGCGGCCAGCGAAGCGGACATATTCGTTTCCGCCACCGGCAACTATAACGTCATTACGCATGACCATATGAAAGCCATGAAGGACCAGGCGATCGTTTGCAATATCGGGCATTTCGACAACGAAATCGATGTCGCCTCGTTGAAGCAATACACCTGGGAGCCGATCAAAGATCAAGTCGATCACATTATCTTTCCCGATGGCAAACGCATTATTCTGCTGGCCGAAGGCCGCCTGGTTAACCTAGGTTGCGCCACAGGCCATCCCAGTTTCGTCATGTCAAACTCGTTCACCAACCAAGTGTTGGCGCAAATCGAGCTGTGGAAAAACCACGAGAGCTACCCAGATGAAGTGTTCGTGCTACCCAAGCATTTGGACGAGAAAGTGGCGCGTCTGCATCTTGATCGAATCGGTGTGAAACTCACCGAGCTTTCGAAAGAACAAGCCGACTACATCGGTGTGGCAAAAGAGGGCCCCTATAAGCCCGACTACTACCGCTACTGATTTCGGCCCATAGCGCGCACGACAACAGGCAGCCCAAGTGGGGCTGCCTGTTTGCGTTTTGGCGCTGACCAAAGGTGTGTCGGCAGCAGGACCACTTGTCGAGACGCTCGACGAGCACGCCAGAGTGCTCAGGTTGCCCACCCCACAGGAGTAAGTCCGGCCGCTACCGAATCAGATCAATGGGTTCAAATCCGCGCAGTGCCGCCGCCGCGTCGCTCGCGCCCAACCACTGCTGGGCGACGGTTCGATAGAGGCGTCGGTAATCAAGGTGAAAGGCCAAATCCTCATCGTCATGCGCCGGAAAGACAGGCTGTTGGCCTGAGAAACCACCTTTAACGCGCCCACCCATGAGTATGACCGGCGCGGCCGTTCCGTGGTCAGTACCGCGGCTACCATTCTCGGCGGCCCGACGCCCGAATTCCGAATAGGTCATCACCAACGTGTTTTCCCAATCGCCCGAGGCCATTAAACGTTCTCGAAGTGTCGCCAATTCTGTGCCGAGTTCTTCCATCAGCTTGTTATGTCGATTGGGTTGATAGAAGTGCGTATCGAACCCCGTCAACGTCGCTTTGTACATCGGCACACGGGCACCCAGGGCGATCATTTCACTGGCGACGACCAACTGCTTGTGCAACGAAGAGCCCTTAATCTGTTTGCCCTTGCGCGCATCGATAACCGCCGATAGGTCTTTGAGCCCTCGCGCTATCTGCTGACGTACATTCACCACGTGAGTCAGTGCTGGGTTGCCCGGCGGAGCAGAGGCAGGCCGCATCAGTTTTGCCTGTTTGGCAAACACCACTGGATTGTCGAGCACCAGGCTTTGCGACGAACCCAGGAACGGTCCGTAGCCCGTTCCAAATGCGATTCCTTCGGCGCTAAACGCGGCGCTTTGCGCTGACGGAAAACTGTCGGCCAGCCAGCCGCGCTTGAGCACTTTGTCACTGCCGCTCGCAGTGTGCCAGATGTCTGACGAACGGAAGTGTGATCGGTTGGGATCGGGATACCCCACGCCGAGTGCAATGTGCAGATCGTTGTTGCGCCATGCGTCGTTGAGCGGCGCCAGCTGTGGATGCAAACCCAATTGCGCATTGAGCACCACTGTTTGCTCGCGCGGAATACCAAGAACAGGCCGCGCTTCATAGTATCGCTTTTGCGAAAACGGAATCACCGTATTCAAACCGTCATTACCACCGGCAAGTTCGATAAGGATGAGCCGACGACTCACGCCTTTGCTGGCGTTGTCGACCCGAGCAAAACTCAAGCCGGCTGGCAGCACAGAAAGCGCGGCGAGTGTGGATAAAAAGCGGCGACGCTCCGGCGATTGGGGCGGCGAAGGCGTCTCGTTAGAAAAAGGTAATTTACGTTTCATAGCGCTACTTTAGATGCACGGTCGGATCCCGAATAAGCTCGAGAAGCAACCGCTGTTGCGTGTAGGAATCGGGAATATTGGTGACCGGGTCAATCGCATTGAGATAGGCAAGTAACGATCCGCGTCGGCGCCCGTCAGCACGGAGAGGGCCCTCGAGATTCAGGTAGGGATTGGTACGGCGACTGTCGGTACCTAAATTCACTACGAGATTACGCGCGGTCTGTTCGCGCGACAAAAGCGTGCGACTGTCAATCCACTCTAAGCCGCCAGGCCAACCTTCAACGGTAGGCGGATCGAATAAATCTTGACCGGCTTGTTTGAATAGGTTTGGCAAACGCTTAGCCGCCCTGAGCGTGCTTACGCGCTCACTTAACGCCTTGGGGGACAATCCATCCACTGCGGGCCTCATCAAACCCACAAACAATTCGACTGGGCTTTTGATCAATACGCCTCGATTGGCATTTTCGCGAAACGCTGGCGTTTTAAAAAGTGCTTTGAGGAGGCGCGCGATGTCGTAATTGTTGGCGCGAAACGCCGCCGCTAATGACGCCACGCGTGACTCGTCTGGCTCAAGGGAAATGAATTCGAGCCAGAGCTTGCGCACCACTCTCTCGGCAGTAGCCGGTTGCGCAAGCAACAGAGCCGCCAGGTCATCGCCATCGTGATTGCCTCGTTGGCCAAGCACGGTTTTGGTGCCACGATCAAACCGTTTGCGTGCGAACAGATAGTCGCCTGTCGATCTTTCGACGGTGCGGCCAGTGAGGCATCGCGCCGCTTCTTTCACGTCCTTTTCAGTATAGTTTCCTTCACCTAATGTAAACAGTTCCATCAATTCGCGAGCGAGATTTTCGTTGACGTTATTGGCTCTGTTCTTATCGTTATCCAGATACAGCAGCATGGCCGGATCCCGCAGCATGGCCTGCAGCATGTGATCAAAACGGCCTAGCGCATGCTGACGCAACTGACGATGCTGTCGAAAGACCAACATCGGTGCATAAATCTTGCTGTACTGGGTAGTGAAGTGATTCGACCAGAACAGTGTCATCCGCTCTTGGAGTGGCGTGGGGGAGGCGAGCATCTGCTCAATCCACCAGCGCCTCAACTCGGCAATCTTTGCGCGTTTGTCGAGTCGCAGCGTGCGCCGCTGTTCGGTGGTCCAACCACGCTGAGAAATAGTCCAAAGCGGCTTGTCGGTAACCCAGTTCGGCGGCGTGATGAGGTCTGCGCGCGACTTGCCGTCAACCAGCAAATCGACCGCGGTGTTAAAATCCAGCGGCGCCAGAGCCTGCCATTGCGAGTTGGACACACCAAACCCAGTTCGGTGGAGCAGGTGGCGAATGTCATCGGAGTTCATGAGTATATTGTCCATCGAACAGGTGGTTAGTCAAAGCACGACACATAATGTCACAACATGCCGGCGGTCGATGGGTACTGCGCGCCCGACACGCCACGCGCTTTACCCACGGATAATGGCGATTGGCACATCGACCGCTTGCGCTACGCCCCATAAAAGGTAGGCTTTGCCCTTATTCCTACAATAGACTCAATAATGCCGCAAAAATTCATCCTTATCGCGGTTACCGGCTACCTGCTGTTTGCCTGGATGGCCGCGACGCTCGCATCGATGGCGTCACCCGACTCCACGCCAACCGCCCCGAATCGGCGCCGGCGTGCGATCGTTCTGTGTCTGTGGCTGGCACCATTGATGTTCGTCGGATCGGCGTTCATTGAAATGCTCGTCAGCTCAGAGTTACTGCTAGTTAGCCTCGTGTCGCCGTCCGCCACTGTGTTCGGAATGGTGGTCGTCGCAGTGGCCATCACGCTGTTGTCCTATCGTGCGGGTTTGAGCGGTTGGTGGTCGCCCTTACCTTTGCTACGTGGCGTGACGGTCATCGCGTTTTTTGCGGCTTGGCAGAGCGCCATACAAGGCGCACACACGATGGCGCTACCTGACTGGCGGTTTTTGGGCATATCGTTGGTGCTGTGGCTGGTCTGCCTCATTCTCGCCGATCTGGCGCTGTTTGCGTCGCATCGACGTGCGCAGGATCAAAGCACGAAGATGATAAAAGAATGGCTGCGTTTGTGTGCCGCACTCCCTGCGCTGCTTATTTTCCTGATTGGTTTTCGACCCTGAATTAACACCAGTCAGGCATCGCATGACACATTACGGTTAAATAGTGGCCCATTAGCCAGCCCGTTGGCTCGGTGCGGTATCATGCTCACATGTCTACGTCGACCGCCCCAACCCAATTTCTCGCGAATGATACGCAAATGTCTAGCGGCGAGCTGCCGTCCGCTCGCCTAGTTCAAATCAGCGATCCGCATTTGCTTGAAGACCCCTTGGCGACACATCGCACCGTTAATACATCGGTGTCATTGGCACATGTTCTAAGCCGAGCTCAAACGCATATTCGCAACGCGGACGCGGTAGTGCTTACGGGCGATATAGCACAGGACGAACTCAGCGCCACCTATGATCGTTTGCGTGAGAGCTGGATCAACGAGTGGGTGGGGCCACATACACCGGTATGGTGCCTACCCGGCAATCATGATGCACCGGTTCTTATGCAAGAGGCGCTCAGTGAATCGCCGTTCTCGTGTCTCGGCCATCATACCTTGGGAAATTGGGAGGTGATCTTGCTCGACTCGCGTTATCCAGGGCACGCATCGGGCTTGCTTGGCGATGACGAGCTCGCGCGCCTGGCCGATCGCTTGCGTCATACAGGGGCCGAGCACCTACTCGTTGTATTACATCATCACGCTATCGCATTGGGCCATAGCTGGCTGGACAAAGTGGGTCTGCTTGATCACCACGCCTTCAATACCTTGTTACATCAAGACGGACGTACTCGCGCAGTGGTGTTTGGCCACATACACCAGGCCGTTGACCGCGTTTTTAGCACTGTCCGGTATCTTGGCTGCCCATCCACCGGCGTTCAATTCGAACCAAATCAGACCGACTTTCGACTGGACACCCGTCCACCGGGCTACCGAATCATGTCGCTCATGCCCTCGGGCAAGATCGAAACTCAAGTGGTATGGTTACGCCAGACCGCGAACGCGCTCACGCGCCAATTTTCTGAACAGCTCGAGTCGTCTACATCATGAAAAAGCCCTTTTCGAATGTGTTGATCGTGCTACTGCTCGCGGTCACCGTTGGCTGCACGAAGCACGATTCAGCCACCGCCGCAGAGCCCGCATCGTCGCCCACCCTGCCGGCTGTGGCCGCGACGCCGGAACGGGCGCCTGCCGCGACACCCGATCGACCATCGGCTACCGCCCTACGCCACCCGTTGTGGGTGATTGAGAGCGCCCAGAACCGAACATATCTTTTGGGGTCGATTCACGTCTTACGGGATGAAGATTATCCATTGCCACACGCTTTTCAAAAGGCCTATGACGACGCCGAGCACCTCGTCATGGAACTCGATTTTTCGTCCTTTGACGCGATGACGGTGATGGCCACAACGCGGCAATTGGCGATGCTGCCGGAAAACCAAACGTTGCGTGACGCAATGGGCGATAAAAACTATGCGCTCGCCGAACAAAAGGCACGCGCCATAAACGTCGATCTTACGCAATTTGACCGCGTTGAACCCTGGTATGCGGCATTGACCATCACTCAAGTACAGCTTGGCAAACTCGGCTTTAAAGCTGAGAACGGCGTTGAATTTTACTTCGAACGCCAGGCAAAAGATGACGACAAAACCGGTAGTGGGCTGGAGACCTTCGAACAGCAGCTCGGCATCTTGGATGCACTGCCGATCGATGCGCAAAATCAATTTTTGCTCGAAGCGCTCGTGCCGAGCGATGAACTCATTGCCGAGGGTGACCGGATGATCGACGCGTGGAAAACCGGTCAAGCGGACAAGTTGTTCGACTTGTTTGAAGAGGACCTCAAAAACAATCCGGCGCTGCGAGAGGCGCTGCTTGTAAAACGCAATCGTGAATGGTTGCCGAAGATCATGGCGCTGACCGAGCGCGATGACAATGTGTTGGTTATTGTTGGCGCGTTGCACCTGGTTGGTGACGATGGTGTGATTGCCATGCTGCGCGAACAGGGTCTGACGGTCCGCCAACTCTAGCGTGGATCGGAATCGAAACGGCGACGGCAAAAACCGCTAATAACCGAGTAGCGCACGATACTTAAGCGATCAACTCGGGGGCGTGATCGCTCAATGGCCCGGCAAGATCAGGTCATTTCCTCCATTTCAAAATCCTCTTTCCCAACGCCACAATCGGGACAGCGCCAGGAAATGGGTACGTCCTCCCATTTCGTGCCGGGGGCCAGCCCCCCATCGGGGTCGCCTTTTGCCTCATCGTAGACGTAGCCGCAGACGATGCACATCCAAACTTTCATAATGAACCCAAAGAACACATCTTCATTTCGGGCCACTATACGTTGACGCTTTGGCTGAGCTCAACCCTTGGTTACACTTAGCTCATGACGGACAAACCCAAACCACCCGCCCTACTTATCGTAGCCGGTCTTGACCCCAGCGGCGGTGCGGGGCTGATCGCCGACAGCCAGACTGCGTCAACACTCGGTGCGCATGCGGTGGTGATCGCCACAACATTGACCGTGCAGTCGCTACAACGCTGCCATGCCTCCCATGCGGTGAGCGCTGACGTCATTCACGCACAACTGAATGCGATTGCCGACGATGTCGATGTTCGCGCTGTCAAAATTGGCGCCGTCCCGACTCGCGACAGCCTCGACGTCATTGTCAGTGCAATACATCGATTTGAACCTGAATACGTGGTGGTCGACCCTGTGCGGAATGCGACCCGTGGTGCAGCGCTTCACACCGGCCTGCCGTTTATCGACTATGTCCGTCGCATTCTGACACTGAATCCCATACTGACCCCCAATCGTGACGAACTTCGGCACTGGCTGAGCGCAGACACCGATCACATTGCCAAGTCGACGGACGCGACCGGTCAAGCGCTAATCGATGCCGGTTGTCGCGCGGTATTGGAAACCGACGGCGACGGGACCGACCAGCGCTGCGTGCACCGCCTTCATACGGCCGGGCACATACGTTGCATCGAGCACGACCGAGTGAGCGGTGACTTTCGCGGCACTGGCTGCACACTGTCTACCGCGCTTGCCGCCTTGTTGCTGAACGGGCAGTCGCTGGACAATGCGGTGGATAACGCGCTCGACTTTACGTTGGATGCCATCCGGCGAGCGCCTGCTGACACCGGCATCCCCATGCGCTGGCGCACTTCGTGATTTACGGCCTTTATGCCATTACGGATCATCATGAAACCGATGATCTTCTGAGCCATACTGAACAGGTGCTCCTGGGCGGCGCTCAGATCGTGCAGTACCGTGACAAGTCTACTGACCACGACCGGCGTTATCACAACGCAACGGCGCTTTGCGCCTTGTGCTCCCGCTTCAATGTGCCATTGATCGTTAACGACGATATCCAATTAGCCGCGACCGTCGACGCGGCTGGTGTCCACTTGGGCCAGCACGATGGTTCCCTTCGCGAAGCGCGTAACCGATTGGGTGCCGACGCGTTGATTGGCGTGTCGTGCTACGCCTCGATGCGTCGTGCTGTTCAGGCGCAGGAACATGGCGCATCGTACGTCGCGTTTGGCGCGATGTTTCCCTCTTCAATTAAACCGTTTGCACCGTCGGCCCCGCTAACGCTGTTAACCAGCGCGCGCGACATGCTCGATGTAACCGTGGTTGCGATCGGTGGCATTACGCTGGACAATGCGTCCAACGTTGTAGAGGCTGGGGCCAATGCGGTTGCCGTGATCTCAGCGCTCAAGACCAACGAGCCAGCCGCCACCGCTGCGGCCTTTCGCCAACTCTTTGATCCGCTGCCTGCCGAATGACGGCGCGTTTGCCATGGAGATCCTGATGTCCACTGATTATTTTGCCGAAGCCCAAACCGTTATACCTGGAGGCGTGAATTCGCCGGTACGCGCCTTTGGCAGCGTCGGTGGCACACCTGTGTTTGTGGCGTCGGCCAAAGGCGCCAAAGTGCGCTCGCAGGACGGTCGCGAATTTACCGACTACGTCGGTTCATGGGGGCCGATGATTCTCGGTCATGCCGATGAGCGCGTGGTGTCACGCGTGCAGTCCGCTGCCGAGAGTGGACTGAGCTTTGGCGCGCCAACCGTGCAGGAAACCGAGTTGGCAAAACTCATTTGCACGCTCGTGCCGTCGATTGAACGCGTGCGTATGGTGAGCTCGGGCACAGAGGCAACGATGAGCGCCATCCGTCTCGCCAGAGGTTTTACGGGTCGGCCCCTTCTGCTCAAATTTACCGGCTGCTATCACGGCCACGCCGACGCGCTGTTAATCAAAGCAGGCTCCGGCGCACTCACGCTGGGCATCCCCGGATCGGCGGGCGTGCCCGCCGGCGCCGCGCAGGACACACTCACCGCGGACTTTAATGATGTGGACAGTTTACGCGCCGTGTTCGACGAGTACGGCAGCCAGATTGCCTGTGTCATCGTTGAGCCGATCGCGGGCAATATGAACATGGTGATGCCAAAGCCTGCTTTTCTTACGGCGATGCGCGAGCTGTGTGACACCCATGGCAGTATCTTGATTTTTGATGAAGTGATGACCGGCTTTCGCGTTGCGCTCGGTGGCGCGCAATCCGTGTTTGGGATAACTCCCGATCTCACCACGCTGGGCAAGGTAGTGGGTGGTGGTATGCCCGTCGGTGCGTTTGGTGGGCGGCGGGATATCATGGAGCACATCGCGCCGCTTGGGCCGGTGTATCAAGCCGGTACGCTCTCGGGTAACCCGCTTGGCATGGCGGCTGGGATCGAAACACTCACCCACATACAGGCGCCCGATTTTTACACCGCGTTGGAGCAGAAAGCCCGGCGGCTAACCGAAGGCCTGATGCAGGCCGCCAAAGATCAGGGAGTCGCGCTACAGGCTCATTGTTTGGGCGGCATGTTTGGCGTGTTTTTCTCTTCTGACGAGGCGATCGACTCCTACGCGCAGGTCACGGCGTGCAACATTGACCAATTTAAACAATTCTTTCGCGGCATGCTCGAGCGCGGTCACTATTTTGCGCCATCGGCCTATGAAGCGGGTTTTATCAGTGCGGCTCACACCGATGCCGATGTTGATGAAACCATCAAAGCCGCCCGGGCCGTATTCGGCGAGATAAATTAAGCCTCGACGCCACGCCCTGCAGGAGAGCTCCTACTCGGACAGAATGATACCCACCGCTATACGACGCTAGGGAGAACAGCACATGAACGCAGAAGCCGCACCGACATCCTACAAGGTCATCGCGATCGTCGCGTTGATTTGGAACATCCTAGGGTTACTCGCCTTTGTGGCACATCTACTGATCACGCCTGACATCATCGCGGCCATGCCCGAGGCGCGGCAGGCGCTCTATCTCAATGCGCCCGGATGGCTCAATGTCGCGTTTGGCAGCGCCGTCATTGGCGGAACGCTCGGCGCGCTGGGTCTTGTGCTAAAAAAATCGTGGTCGATTCCGTTGCTGATTGTTTCGCTGATTGGCGTACTCGCGCAGCACTATCACAGTTTTTTCATGAGCAATACGTTCGACGTATTGGGTCAAAGCGCGATGGTGATGCCCATTGTGGTTATCGCGATTTGCGTGTTTCTCGTGTGGTTTGCACTGAACGCAAAGAAAAAGGGCTATTTGTCTTAGGCTAAAGGAGCCCGACTTCGGGCTAGCCGGCGACTGTTCTGTACAGCGTTGTGGGTTGCGCGTGAATCCCCGAGACGATCGGGCATACCACCGGATCACTTACCAAAGGGCGATTTCGCGCGCGAGGTTGTTCACTTTGGAGAGCATGAGCAAATATTGCTCGTTGATGGCGACTTCGTCCCGCGCATCGAGCCGATGGCCCGCCTCAGGGCAAAGATACACGTCGCTGATCGATCCGATGCCGCTATAACCTTCGAGCAGCTCCTCGGCACCGATACGACTGTCTTTGCGAATCGCGGTGACGCATTCATCGAGCCAGACTGCCCAATGCGTCTCGTCGAAACCGCGCAAGAAACGAGCGAGCTCTTGACATCGCACAACTAACTCGACTTTGCGCACGCGCAGGTCATTGGCCGGCGCACCCTGTGATGGCGAATCGTCAAAAATAACGGAAGCCGCCGAATCGTCAATGAAGCGGCGCACGGCGCCACTGTTAAAATCACTCATGCTCGATCGTCCATTTTCTCTACCACACCGACCAACAATTCAAGTCGCTCAATGGGGTCGCAAATTTCCAAGCCAAATTGCTTTTGCTCGTTTGTTAGAGGCAAAAATTCCATGAGTCGGTATCCGACCCACGACGCGTTGGCAAAGTCGCGCTCAATCAGTTCGTAATGGGAACCCGTTTCCCCAAGAATGCGTTCGACTATTTCGGCAAGGTGACGATACTGGGCCGGCACCGGCACAGCCGGTTCGCGGTTGAGTAAGGTCACTTGGCCGACAAGCAAGCCGTTATTTTTAACAGAAGTATCGACTAGCCTGAAACGCTGTAAGCCTATCGCGGTAATGCCGAGAAGGCCATCATCATATTGGTACCAATCCGCGATTTTAGCAAATGTGCCGATTGCATGAACTTTGTCCGTGGCGGTTTCGCTGCCCTCCTGAATAAGACTCACACCAAAACCAGAGTCGGAAGACAAGCACTTACCCACCATCTCCAGATAGCGAGGCTCAAAGATGCGCAGCAAGAGCGGACCACCGGGCGTCAGCACGGTGGACAACGGAAACAGTGGAATTTCCATATAACTCATTACGTTAACCTGGCGTTATGCGTCAAAAACCAGACCGGGATAGCGGTCTATCGGAGTGTGCACGGGACCCTTTGTTACGGTGAGTGCGCAGTATGACACTAATTAACAGTTGCGCGTGGCACCGTGCGCCATGTGGCTGAATGTACACGGCCATTGCGCAAAATTAGGCGACGCCAGTGCGCGCGATCAAGCGCTAAGGTCGCGTAGGCCGTCAAGCAGTCGGTCATGCAGTCCGCCGAATGAACCGTTGCTCATTATCACCACAACGTCACCGGCGTTGACTGTGTCAAGTAAGGCGTCAAGCAAGGCGCTGACCGTTGCCGCGCTCACCGCATGCTCTAACGGAGCCAGAACCGGCGGTACATCCCACTGCAAATCCTCGGGTGCCAGCAACGCGGTGACATCGGCCTGCGCAAGCGCAGCGGAGAGCCCCACCGTATCGACGTGCGTCTTCATTGTGTTCGATCGAGGCTCGAGCACCGCCACTAGACGCGCAGTCGGATAACGGGTACGCACACCCTCCAACGTGGCTCGAATTGCCGTCGGATGATGAGCAAAGTCATCGATGACCGTGACACCCTGTACTTGGCCGCGTACTTGGAGACGCCTAGCGACCCCTTCGAACTGACTCAGTGCCTGGATAGACTGTTCAATCGACACACCCACGCGATGCGCCGCGGCAACGGCGGCCAACGCGTTGCCACTGTTATGTCGGCCCGGCATGGGTGCGCACCAACCATGATTCTCGGCCCCCCGTATCAGTCGATTGCCATCAATGCGCCAATCTGCCTCGGGCGCATCCAGCCCAAAACGCTGAAGTTGACTCCAACATCCCATTTCAAGCACCGCTTCAAGCGCCTTGTCACCCGCGTGTGACAACACCAATCCCTCGGATGGAACGGTGCGAATCACGTGATGAAACTGACGCTGAATATCGGCGAGCGAGTGAAAGATATCGGCGTGATCGAACTCGAGGTTGTTGAGAATCAGCGTATGAGGCCGGTAGTGCACAAACTTCGAACGTTTATCGAAAAACGCACTGTCGTATTCGTCCGCCTCCACCACAAAACAATCGCCGGTACCGCTGCGCGCGGATTCATTGAAATTGGTCGGTACACCGCCAATCAAGAATCCTGGCGCGTGGCCGCTGTGTTCAAGAATCCACGCTAACATTGAGGTTGTGGTGGTCTTGCCGTGCGTGCCCGCAACCGCGAGCACATGGCGACCCACTAATACGTTCTCCGCCAGCCACTGCGGTCCCGACAGATAAGGCAATCCGCTGTTAAGCAAGAACTCCACCGCGGGATAACCACGCGTCATCGCATTGCCGACCACCACCTGATCGATCGGGCGAGCGAACTGCGACCGCTCGTCGAGTGGATCAATGTCAATGCCCAGCTCAGCTAGCTGCGTGCTCATGGGCGGATACACGTTGGCATCCGCGCCGCTGACGGTGTGGCCCGCTTCGATGGCCAGGCGAGCCACGCCACCCATAAATGTGCCGCAGATGCCCAGGATGTGAATATGCACGATCGTTCCTTCGCGTTTAGCCGACTTCGGTCGAAGCCAAATGGTTCAGTCACGAGTATAACGCGAGCGATGGGCAGGCCAAATCGTGCTAAGCTCGGTCGCACGTTGCTGCCGCGATCACCCCATGCCAAACGCACTTATTGATACACCCCAAACACTCGACGAAGTCTGCGAACACATTCGCACGGCAACGCATGCGGCCATCGACACCGAGTTCATACGCCAGCGCACCTTTCGTCCGCAACTCTGCCTGATTCAAATCGCGGTACACGATGACATCTACTGCGTAGACCCTCTGGCGTTCGACGATTTGACCGACTTAATGACCGCGCTGAATGGCGTGGAGATTGTGATCCACTCAGCACGTCAAGACATCGAGGCACTGTTTCAGACCACCGGCACCATGCTAACGCCATTGTTCGACACTCAAGTTGCCGCCGGCCTGACGGGGCTAGGCGATCAAGTGAGTTATTCGGGACTGGTCCAGAATGTACTCGACGTGGAGCTTGACAAAGGCGAGACACGCACCAATTGGGCTCAGCGCCCACTCACCGAAGCGCAAGTGCGTTATGCCGAGGATGATGTGCGCTATCTTCTCAAGCTCCTCGCCCCGCTCAAGCAGCGCCTCATCGATACCGATCGGCTCGCCTGGCACCAGCAGGAATGCGACCAACTCGGTAATCCCGCGCTGTACTCCCACGATCCGGGCACAGCCTGGACGCGCGTCAAAGGCACACGCCCTTTGAGTCGGTCACAACGTCGTGGCATGAAGCGCCTCGCGGCGTGGCGCGAAGAGCAGGCTTGGAACAAAGACAAGCCGCGCAAATGGATTATGAGTGACGAAGACCTCGTGACGCTCGCATTGCATGAACCGGACTCACCTGAAACGCTGACGCAGCTATTGGATGCGCGGCAACGCTACTTGCGTCAGCACAGTGACGACCTGTTTGCGGTCTTACAACAGGCGCTTGATGATCCGATTGAACCGCCGTTTACCGGCAACGATCCGGAAGAAATGCGCCGCATAAAACTGTGCATGGGAACACTGCGAGAGGCCGCTCAACAAGCGGACATCAGCCCGTCGCTGTTAGGCACCCGCAAAGATGTAACACACCTTGTGCGGGGCGAACCCAGCCCACTGCTCGAATCCTGGCGATTCGAATTGATCGGGCAGTCGCTGCAGACGCTACTCGCCGACCGCTGACACCCCGTCCAGCGACGACAACGCTCGTTGCGCTCATGGCCGTACGGGGCGTCAACCACCTGTATAACGATCGGCTAGAGGGACGCGAGCCACTCGTCGTCGGATCCCTCCGCGATATCTTCGAACAAAAACGTGCTCATATACCGCTCCCCGGTATCGGGCAACATCGCCACAATCACGCTTCCTTCCGGCGCATCGTTAGCCACCTTGAGCGCGGCGCACAATGTGCCCCCAGCCGAAACGCCCACTAAGATCCCCTCACGTCGCCCCAGTTCGAGCGATGTATCGCGAGACTCGTCATCACCGACCAACACAATCGAATCGACCACCGAACGATCAAGCACAGACGGCAAAAAATCCGGCGTCCAGCCTTGGATTTTGTGCGGCTGCCATTCGTTGCCTGACAGCATAGCGGCCCCCTCCGGCTCAGTAGCCACAATCTGAATCGACGGTCGAGCTGCTTTGAGTGCCGCGCCGGCGCCACTCACCGTACCCCCAGTACCCCAACCGCTCACAAAGTAATCGAGACGTTCACCGGCAAAATCACTGAGAATCTCAGGCCCCGTCGTGCTCGCGTGGTACGCGGGATTCGCCGGATTATCAAACTGCTCAGCCCAATACCAGCCGTGCTGTTCCGCCAGTTCCCGTGCCTTTCTAACCATACCCGAGCCGCGCTCGGCGGCCGGAGTGAGAATCACCTTGGCGCCCAGCGCACGCATAATACGACGCCGTTCAACCGAGAACGATTCCGCCATAACGGCGACAAACGGGTAGCCCCTCGCTGCACACACCATAGCCAATGCAATGCCGGTGTTTCCGGAGGTGGCTTCGACCACCGTCTGTCCGGGTGTCAGCACACCTCTTGCCTCGGCGTCTTTAATGATCGCAATGGCGAGGCGATCCTTGACCGACGCCATCGGATTGAACGATTCCACCTTGACGTAAAGATCGACGTGGTCGGGCGCCATGTGATTGAGTCGGACCACCGGCGTGCGGCCAATGGTGTCGACGATGCTTGCGTATTTCATTTCTGTGCTCCCTTGCGTGAGGTTGATTCCATCCTACAGTGATCGGACGTGAAAACGGGTCAGTTAGCGGCAAACGGGGCTGGCTCAGGCGCTTTACGTTCCGGCGCGAACAGCTTTAGAAACGATCCAAACGCCAGTGCATTGCCCACTGGAAAATCAAAATCGGTTGCGAGTGCTGCCACCACATTGCGTTTGCCGCCCAATAATCGCTTAAGCGACATTTCGTCGGTGTGAACCTCAATGTCAGCTCCCTCCAACGCACTTTTTTTCACTTCGAGTACTCCTCGCCGCACCCATAACGACCACCACTGTTCCGTGTCGGTAAAAAATAGGTTTACTTTGATTTCGGTCTCCAGCACGTCCTCAGCGCGCAAGTTGACGCTCAGTGAGTCAAACAGCGTCGTCATTGGTAGTTGGGCGAGCAGCACTTCAGAGGACGTATCGAGCGGCGTGAAGCGAACGCCGTCACGCAGCTCCAGTGCGCTACTCAGATAGTACTGGCGCTCATTGGGATTGGAGGCATTCTGCCCGCGTGCGATCAACGCCCGAACGCGTGCTGACCGGGCAGCCTCGTGAGTCGGATCGAGGCGCAGCACATGATCGCTGAGCTCCAGCACCCATTGGTGTTCCCCGCGCTCATCGGCGTTGGCCAGTGCCGTCGTCAGCGCATCAAAACCACCGGCAAGCGCCTGAACGTGTTGCGCACGTTCAAGGGGTGGCAGGGGCCGCAGCGTTGAGGGGTTACCATCAAACCAACCCAAGTTACCGGCATAAACGGCTTTGACTGACCATTCGATCTTGCCATAGAGCTCTCGCAGATACGGCGACTTAGCCAAATGAGGGGGTAGTTCGATTGCGGCGACCGCTTCATCGGGCGTATAGCCCTGGTTCATGTAGCGCACGGTTTGATCGTACACAAAACGAATCGCGTCGCGATAATCCGTCAGAATCTGCAAACTGTGTTCGCGCCCTTTAATCGCACTACCGTGACTGGGCACTAACAGATCCACGGGCAGCGAGCGCGCCAGGTCTAGGCTATTCGCCCATTGCTTGACCGAGCGATGCGGCGTGCCGCGAATCGTGTAGAGATTCGGGAACGCGCGATATAAGTTGTCACCGACCGCCAGCAAGCCCATAGATTCAATCCAAACAAATAGTTGATCATTGGTTTCACCCGGCGCATGCAGAAGACGAATCTCTAGCCCCGCCACGGTCGCCAGCAACGTATCGCTGAACGTACGCGTGGGTTCGATAAAGCCAAAGTCACTCTCCTCATTAATGCGCAGACTAATCCCAATACCGTCGTTCTGTGCGCCACGATCAAGCTTCGTGCCAAACATGCGATAGGAGCGCGCGCTGATAATCGGCCGAAACTCACTCACGATACGATGCACGTAATAGGCAGTAGTCTCGTGGCCAAATACCTCGACAGGGCGGCCCGGATGCGCCAATACATCAACAAACGACTGCGCGCCAAAAACATGATCGGCGTGGTTGTGGGTATAAATAATTGCCGCGAGGGGCTTATCGCTCAACGCACGAAAGCGATTGGCGACCTCAAGGCCGGCCTCGAGCGTCTCCATCGTGTCGATCACGATTAGCCCATCGGTCCCTTCGATCAAAATGGAGTTGGCCAGCCCAAATCCCACCGCAACCCATACCCCGTCGGCCACCTGCTCGACACGCTGACGAAATTCATGCGTGAGTTCGCGCATCGCCTCATCGTCCGGCGTGTCGGCGGCAACCGGCTCGGTATCCGGGGAACCACAGCTTGTCAGGAACAACAGTAACGACAGTAACCAATAGGAGTAAGTGGTGTGCATAAACTTCGCCTTAATAATGTTTGAACGCGATTGGTTGAGCTAAAACGCCTCACAGTGCCCATTTGTGATATCGGCCACTTCCACACTGCCGTCATTGCCGACATCCAGTAAGCGTCCCTGCCAAACGGCATCATCGAACTTATACGTCATCACATGCAGCGATGACACATCATCGATTACTCGTATGCGAATGACACCCGCCTGAGCCAACGCTATACCCGACTCGGGGTGTCTATCGTCGAGCAGGATATCCCAGACCGGCGTGTGGGCGAGTAACGTGTGGTGAGGATAACGCGCTATGGACTTCGACTCGACATCAACCGTCGGCGCGCGCGCGCCTGCGACGATGACACCGAGCAAGAAACCGGTCAGTACCAGCGCAAGGGATTGCCCATAGGAAGTCATGGCCATCGTTCACCTATAAAGAAAGGTCTTTTCATAGCGGCAAAACGCCGCTCAGGAGGTCGATCGTCGATTTTAGTTTGCAATACGTTGTGATCGTCAGCGTCGACCGGTTTGTGCGTGATACAGGTTGTCGCCGGGTGATTGATAAACCAACTCCCGTTCTTCGAGTCGTTCGTCGGTCAGATGGGCCTGGGTACAAATCCGCCGCCACAATTTGGACACACCTTGTTAAACCGTTCGACGCAATCACGGCAGAACGTGCACTCGAACGAACAGATCAGTGCGTCGTTCGCCTCGGGCGGAAGCGGAATCGCGCAGTGTTCGCCACTTGGCCGTCATTGCCGCCTGCTCGCCCCTGACCGTGAATGGTTCCAAACCGTACCCCCGGCACGCGGAGCACGCAATGCCCTTCACCGAGTCAACCTAGCGCGCGGCCGGTCGTTTTTCTTGACAACTTTGCCGCTTAAGGCAATAGTGCGCAGCCTTCGCGGCCTAGGGCCACGAATTGAGGTTAATTTATGACAATTGTTGATGCCATACTTTGCAAACGGTAAAGGAACGTTTGGAGAGGACATTAAAAGGAGAACGACATGGCCAAAAAGAAGCGGCCGCCTCGCTTGAGCGGGCCGCGAAATACACTTCACAACCATCCGCTGTTACGTAAAGGCGGCCAACATCAAACCAGCACCAAAGCCAAACGACGTTTGGACAAGGTCAACCTGAAACGGGAGTGGCCACAGGTAAAGACACCCTCTTTACCTGTGGCCATTTTCGTTGACGGCCACTGACCCAATACCGGGCATTCGTCCTTATTACCCGG
>JBCCHD010000028.1 GCA_039028935.1 Pseudomonadota bacterium
CGGCCGAATACTCTGAAATTGAATAGCCCTCGGCAAACGTATTTGCGCGGTACGTCACGTCCGTCGTCGCCGCGACGCCGTTGTCGAATGCATAGGCGTTATTGCGCGGCGTGTCGGGTGTTGCCGGGCCTAGAACAAATTCCGCTTCAATAGCTGACTCTGAGGCCTGAAAGGCATTTTCGGTAAACTGCGTGTTACCGGCTAATACAAGTTCAAGCGTAGCGGTTGACATGCCGCTGACGGCAAACACAGTAAGGATCAGCAACAGAATTAAGCCGACAACCAGCGCAGCCCCCTGTTGTTTGCGTGGGCCGATAACGGAATGTTTAAGACGGTTCATGATTAGCGAGTCCTTACAGCAGTGTTTCTGCGCGACGGTTGCGCATTTCTATGGTTTTGGTAACCAGCAGTCGGCGATAACGCGTGTCGAGCGCGTTGCCGGTGGCCGATGCGGTGAACGTTCGATCCGCATAGCGATACGTGACGTCCTCGTCATAACCCTGCTCGATCTGTTCCGCGCGTACGCGTAACCAGATGCGCGCGACGAGAATTGTCTCTGGATCCACCACATCGTCAAAGTCGACGTACATATTGACCGACTGATCATTTGTCGTGTCTACGCCATACTGAATCTGCAAGTCCTCAATGCCGGGGATCACTTCTTCTTGAATAATGATTGGATTCACGCCATCGGTGCCCAGATAGGAGCGGCGCAATGACGGGACGGTGTTGTCGTGGTCGGATGAATCCGACACCCAATAGGTGATGGCGGTCAGCTCGTTGTTGACCGCATCGGTGGCGAAGCCCGTTGGCTGGTTGGGACCAGTGAACAACGTGCCGCTATTGGTTGTTGAACGGACATAAGTGACGCCGTTTCGAAGATCAACTTCGTCAACTGGGGTGGACTGCGCATGACGAATGACCAATACGTCAGTGTTGGCCACGTAGTCGCCGTTGGGAATGCAAGTGCCACCGTACGGGTTGGCATTGTTGGCGCCCTCGATCGCCGTGTCGATATTGATGGACCAATTGTTTTCGCATTCACCTGCGCCGGCGGCCAACACGGACGGCGGATCGGTCGGCAATGCGGAGTCACCGATTTGTCGCGAGTTATTGGTTAAACCCCAAAGATCGGCGGCCCGTACGTCGCGCTCAATGACTTGCAGTGCGTAGCGTGCGTTTTCCTGAAGACGCGCGGCCTGTTCGCTGACGATCAGTGCAGACTGACTCTGCGTATATACGCGAAGCGCGCCGGCGACCAAGAAGATGCCGATCACCATGGCGACCATGAGTTCGATTAAGTTGAAGCCGTGTTGGCGGGAAAGGTTCATCATAGTTCGTTGACCTACAGTGCAAATGACAATTCGTATTCCTGCACGCGATCCTTTTCGGACCACTGAACCAGAATTGTCATCGTCGTGGGATTGGTGGCGGCGTTGCGGGTGATCGAGCCTTGCGCATTCGCCAGTCCGGCTTTCTTGGCGTCGGTGGTGTCGGTATTACCAAGGGCTGTTTTCCACTGCCACACATCGTAGGCCGCCATTTCTTGCGCTGTGCAATCCACGGCATTAATGCCTTGCGACGCCCCACATCGAATAGCGGGTGCCGCTGGCGCGTTCACTGCGTTGGTCACATAAAACTCTTCACCCGCGCGATTGACGCGAATGCGGTCGGCCATGTCGGCAGCAAGGTTAATGGCCTTGGTGCGGGCAAGCGCTGTATGACCAGACTTTAGGCTTTCAACATAAAGTGCGGCGATGCCGAGCATGCCGGTGGACAAGATGACGATAGTCACCAGTACTTCAATGAGCGAGAAGCCACCTTGTTGTGTGTGTCGATGTGTCACAGGTTTTTCCAGTCGTTAATAGCGATGCCCACCATCTTACGCACTCTTAAAAGACTGTCAGTGTGTTTTCGACAAACGGAAAGAAACGTGTGACAAGCGGACCGTATTGGTCGGTTTACGATTTGTTCACAACGTAAACTGCGCAACGGTTCGATGTTTATCCGACATTATGCACAATGCATGATGTATTACGCTGCGATACGCCGCGAGTAAACTGTGAACCACGTCACGAGCGACGACCACAGTGGTGACGCGTACAGCAACTATCTGGACATGTGGAGACGTACAGGAAAAGAGCAGGAATAAACAAATGCAAGAATCTAACGAGCGTTACACAGTACGTTTCGCGAGATCTGGATCGTGCCACTCTGGACGTGCGGAGTGCGCGAAATGTTTAGTCCAAGGCGTAATGAACGAGCCGCGAAGTGCGACAGGCAAATGTGCGCGGTAGCAGCTTGCGCCAAACTTAGTTCCAGCAGGCGTCCGTTGAGTCGCCGCTACCGCTGTCGCTAGCCGTGCGATTGCCACTGGCGTCGATCGAGAATGACGAGCACTTCGTGTCGTTTTCTTGGGATTCACCGGCTTTTGGTGATGCGGTGGCGGTAAACGTGGTGACCAGGTCTGCACCGGCGTCGATGGTCAATGTGTACAAGCCTTCTTCAGTGCCATCAATATCAAGGTCGGTGAGATCGTCTGTGTAAGTGTTATTCGCGATATAAAACTTTTCTTGTTCGGCGGCCACACGCAGCAAGGCAGCAGTCGCGTCTGTGCGATGTGTGCGTTGGACGTGCTCGCGGTAACTTGGCAAGGCAATCGAGGTAACAATCGCAATAATGACCACCGTGATCATCAGCTCGATGAGAGAAAAACCGCCTTGTTTTCGCATAGTGCCGTCTCTTGAATATATGTTAAATCTACGCTGGACACGTCGTGTGGCAGCGGACTACGGCAACGAGTATATCGGTGGGATTTATTGAGCAACCGTGAGAGATGTCACAGTTTTGTCGTCAAATGACGACAGTTAATCGAATTTAACCGGTCGAGTCGGCGTTACCAACAGTCGTCGGTTGGGCCGCCGTCACTGTCTGTTGATCGTTTCGCTCCGGTTTGATCGATCGTGAAGATGACGCAATCCGCGTCGTTTTCTTGCGAACCGTTAATGCGTGCTGTGGCGGTCGCTAGGAAGGTGTCGCCATCGTTATCGACCGCTAGCGTGAGCGTATACTCTTTCGATTCCGTTGTCAGAATACCAAGATCCGCCAGGCTCGCGCTGTAGCGGTTACTTTTTAGGTATTCTTTTTCTTGAGCCGCCGCCACGGCGAGCAGCGCAGTCGTCGCGTCTGAGCGTTTGGCTTTCAGAGTACTTTTTAAATAACTGGGATAGCCGATGGCGATCAGCAGTCCCAAGATGATCACCACGATCATCAGTTCGATCAACGTGATGCCGCGCATACGGTGTGAGCCAGCCATGGTCATTCCTTAAAATTCCACCCAGTACGTGCGAACGGGTTTGGAGGCCAAGCCCACGTTAAAGGCCTGCGTGCCCACTTGGGCGATGATATCGGCGGTTGTGGGTAACACCAGTAGCCCGTCGTCGGCCGGATCGCCTGGATTGATCGTACACCCTTCACAGTCGGGTTCAACAAACACCAACCGTGGTTGAGGTGGGATGCCAGTCGGGCCGAGCTCGACACTGGCGATCGGTGGCGATGCGAGGGCGTCGTCATACAGCGCGGGTAGGCCGCTGAGTATGTCGATACCATAGAATCGTCCGAGTCCCGTGGCCGCCACGGGATCGCAACTCAGCGCCTGATTCTGAGGTGAATAGGTGGTAAAGAAAATGCGTCC
This sequence comes from Pseudomonadota bacterium, assembly GCA_039028935.1. Taxonomy (NCBI): domain Bacteria; kingdom Pseudomonadati; phylum Pseudomonadota; species Pseudomonadota bacterium. The sequence continues at coordinate 3,695 of JBCCHD010000028.1, forward strand.
TTCTGCAGTGACGGCAGAGGACAGCGATTTCTCACCGGCACCGGCATCCAAGCTCAAGAACCAACCACGTCCAAAACCGGTGGTGGCGTCGATGCTGGTAGACCCGTCCTGAATGCCATTGAGCGTCAGCGCAATCAAGTCGAGCTCGGTGGTGAGCAGGTCGGCATTCGCGTCGCCATATTCGGGATCGCCATTGGGTCCGAGCGCGGGCGAAAACACGTTGTCGTCGCGCAGCACGTAAAAGTTGTCGTTGATGGTGGTTTCTAGCGGGTGCGCCCGATAGCCAGAACCCAAACCAATCGCTAGAAAACTGCGCCCATCTTCTACGTAGCGTGACACGCTGGGTGCGGAGAAAAAGCGTCGCTCATTCGCACTGCCGTTGCCGCCCAAATCGGCAAGACGGCCGCCAGTGATCTGTGCATCGAGCGTGGTCTCATCGGGATTGATATCGAACCGCCATACTTGTGCGGCCATATCGCCGACGTACAAGCGGTCAACGTATCCGTCGTTGTCGGTGTCGATGATGCGCACATCCGATGGAATGCTGTGGGTCATCTCGCTCAATACGAGATCGGCACCTGTGCCGGTGCCGCCGGCACTCCAGATCAGATCGCCGGTTTTCGCGTCGGCGATATAGACCGAGTTACCGATGGCGTCCGCACTGTTGGAGGAGTCTTGATTGGGGTCATAGCCGCCACCAAAGATCAGCACATCGCGCTCGGTGTTGCCGAGTTTGATTTTACCGACGCTGGCCGACGACCACGTTTGGCCGAGGTTACTGTAGCCGGTGCGGCCGTTATCTATGACAAACTCCAAACTGGGGGACGCGCGGTCGGTCATGTCGAACGCGTAGTAGCTGCGACCACCGCGTCGCATGCCCGCATAGATCCACAGGCGTTCGCCACCTGACTCAACCACGAAATCACCGTCGTCGTTTTCAATCCAGAAGTTGATCGGCCCATCCATGCCGTACGTTTTATTGTCCACGGCGTTGTAGGCGGGCAGATTGGCTTTGAGCTTGACTTGTTCCGGCAGCAGTTCTTTGGGAATAAACGCAAACTCTTCGAGGTCGTTCGTGGTGGCGGCACCCTGTGTCGGATCTATCGCGTGCAAATAGCCATCGTTTGAGCCGAACACCAGCAGCAGGTCATCTGGACCGCCATCAAAGTTGATGACCAGTGGTTGACTGTGCAGTGGATCGCCGAGCGTACGCCGGGACATGCCGTCCGCATCTAAGCCGGCCGTGAAGTCGATCAGCTGCAGCAGTTCATCGCCCGTCGGCATACCGGGCAGTGCGCCGATCGCGTCGACATTATCGCGACTGATGCGGTTGTCGTCAGCGCTCAGATTTTTATTGGTGGTCAAGTTCGAGTAAATTTTTCGGTCGGCCGATAAGCGTTCGGCCACGCCCCCTTCGGCCACCTCCGAGCCATCCGGTGTGTTGCTCCAGATGCTTCTGGCTGCGTCGCGAAACAGACCGGTGCCGGGATCTACGGCGGGATTGCCGTCGGCATCGAGTATCTGAATGTCTCCACCGGTGGTTGTGCGGCCAATTTTGTACGCCTTGAGGTTACCATCCCAATGCGGTTCACCCGACGGCGACGGCTGATAGAGCGTGAAGTACAAGGTGTCGCGATTGGTGAATCGGTTGAGCGTATTGACCGATACGGCGGGAGCCGTAAACGTGGCAACGCTGCCCTGAATGCCGTTCACACCAAAAATGTCATCAAACGCAGTACGCAGCTGCTCGCGGTTGTTCGCCAAAAAATAGCCGGGTGTGTCGGGCTCATCTATGCCGTCGTCGCTGGTGTCCACCTGTGCCGTCGTCGCGTTTTGCAGCAGCGTCGAGTCGGTGAAAAAGCCGATGATGAAGGTCTCGACCGACTGGGTGCCGGAGAATCCGGATCCTGTCGCGAGGTCTGCCGTACTCATGAACTGCGTCATTTCATCTAGACAACTTCCGTCCGCGCAGCCACCGGTGAGTGCAGCGATATCGGCATCGGCTTCAAAGTCACCATTCGGCAAACCGTCGGTCAGCAGAATCATATAGTTGCGCTGACACGCCGCGACGATGGGCGATTTGTATTGCCCGCCGTCTAGCGCCTCGGCCACCGATGTGGACGGGGTGGTCGATAACCCAAATCGCGGCGTGCCGCCGGCGTGATAGAGATACGACTCATAGATGGTTTCAGCAAGTGGTGTACTACTGGAGGCCGACAGCGCCTGAATTTTATTAATCAGGTTGGCATTGCCGCTGGCGATGTCGGTGGTCGGTGCCAATACCATGCCGCCACCACCGTTCGCCGAGAAGCGCATCAAGCCAAGGCGCAGACCGTCATTATTGGCCAACGAGCGCTCGGACAAAGCGACCACCAGATCGGTGGCGACCTCCTGCACAATCTCGAGACGCGTGAGCACCACCGCATCGCTGTTTTGTTCGCGCTCATAAATCCAATTGAGATAGTTTGGCGTGAAGAAAGTGTAGCGTGTGCTGGTTTGGGCCCAATTGATTAGCTGCGGATCATTCGGATCGGCCGACCAAGGAAACGGTTCGGTGGTGCCGTCTGTGGGCAGTGAATCCAGATTGATGGGAAAAGTGCCGTCACCGACGCCGTCACCGTGTATGCCGTAGTCGGCGAGACACTCCGTGCGGTCATCCTGCCCCCCTTCGTCAAGGTCGTCCTCATCGGCGGGAAACAATAGGCCCCACGTGCCGCCTTCACCCTCGAGTCGAAATTGCGCAATACGGTCGGTGTAACGTCCCGCGCTTACGAGCGACGACTGTCCGCTCTGGCAGACGAACGAGCGCGTTTCAATCCACTGGTTGGTGTCGACTTCACTGGCGTCGAGAAAATCGATGGAGTCGAGTGGTGTGACCGTGTAGAACAGACGAAGCGGGAAGCCGAACGCCTCGTGCACATCAAACGGGCCCGTGTAGTCGACCGTGCTGTCGTAGGGTGCCACTGTGCTGTCGAGAAACACTTCGGAGGCCATGCTGCCCGAGGTGTCGATGACCAGCGTGACGTTGGGGCCGGCAAAGTCCTGCACTTGCCCGACCAGTGTTTCGATGTCAGATGCGTGAGCGGGTGCACAGAGCGCGGCACCGTACAGTAGGCTGGCAAGACAGGTCGTGTAAAAAGAATTCGTTTTCATAAGGCTTCAATATTTGATGAGGAGTCGTCAGGACAAGCGATCAGTCGGCTGGCCAAAAGGTGACACGCGTGACGTAGCGCGAGTCAGGATCAAAGATGAGCGTGGCGCCACGATTGATGAGCGCTTCGGCGGCTTTGGCGGTGATAGGCTGTTTACCATCAAAAAAACGTGTTTGAGCCCGAAAGGTCACGCCTTGTGTCGCGCAAAAATCGCAGCGCTTGATGTATATAAGTCCGCCCGTGGTCGGGGCAGTACCAAACTCCACACGTTCAAGCTCCGCCGAGTGTTCTTTGATGTCCATCAGCTGTGCGGATGTAGGCACCGAGCTGAAAAACAGCGCGGCAATGATCAAGCTGAAAAAGCGTTTTGTGTTCATGCGTGTATTCCAGTAAAGCGTTAACAAGTTCATCGGTAACGACGCGGCGTAAAATTAGTTCGGCACTTGAATATAAAAACCCATGTTTTGATTTTGAGTGCCGCCGCGGCCGGAGGTGCCGATGGCGTTCATTTGAAAATGCTGATACGTGCAGCCGTCAGGGCTGCCGAATTCGCTGTTTAATGAGCAGCCGCTGCCTGGCAGTTTGTCTCGCAGTATCGTGGTCACTGTGGTCGACGCGGTGCTGATGCCATCATTTAAGTAATCGAATTCCAGTGGGTCACGAACCTGTTCATTGATGAGCACGGACCCGTCCATGTTGAAGGGTGCTGTGCTGGTCAGCGCCTGCATGAGCGCGGATTCAGCCGCCTGCGCGGCAATGTCTTCTTGCTTGACGTTGTCCGCCATGCGCAAGCTCAAAGTCGACTGGGTCATCGACGACAGCGACAGCAGCGTGAGCACCGTGAGCAAAATAAGACCCATCAGCAACGCGGCACCGCGTTGGCGAGAAAGGTGTGTCGGAATAGTTCGATTCATCATGAGTTGGCTCGGTAAGTCTTCGCAAAGACGAGGATTAATGTAAGTTTCGGAAAAAGACGGTGCGCGACGCGACAATCCGTCGGAAGTTGTCGTTGAACGGGCCGACGACTTTATCGCCCAACTGGTATTCAATATCGTCGAAATGATCAATCTCCGGATTCTCCGACCGCATTAATAGCCACACACGCATGGAGCGCACCATCGTGTTGGGCGCCGTGAGGTTTTCGATGTCGCTGACGTAAGCTGCGACGCCGCCGCGCGTGCCCGCCACGTTAACGGGTCCGATGCCATATTGAATCTGCATATCCTGCACGCCCGTGGTGATTTCCGTGTCGACCATGGTGGGTGTACCACCTTGTTCGACCAGCTGAACGCGTCGTAGCGATGGGTAGTTGTCGGTGCCGTTGGCGCCGGCGAGTGAATACGGGCTCACATAGTAAGCGTTGGCCACCAGCGCATAGTTGAGCGAGGAGGCGGGCAGTGATGTCGGTTCGTTATTGCCAAGAAAGACCTCGCTGCGCGGTGCTTCGCTTGAGCGCAGATAAAACTGTCCGGCTTGCAGCGCGTTGGCGGGCAACCCTTGCACACGGCGGACGGCGAAAATATCCGTGTCGGTCGTGAATCGATTCGGTATGCAGGCCCAGTCTGACCAACCCGCTTCGACATCATTAAAACCCGAGACATGCTCGTCGAATTGCACCACCCAGTTTTCCGCGCAGTCGTTGGCGATGCCGCCAAGTGGCGTACCGGTGGCTTCGCGATCGTTCGCGCTTCCTCGAATGGCCGAGGCATCATTGTGTTGTCCCCAATAGCCGGCAAGTTCGAGATCGGGCTCGATCACGCCCAGCGCGAAGCGCGCGTTTTCTTGCATAAGCGTAAAGTTGTCGTTAGTCGCGTAGGCAGCGCGGCCGTTGGTGTACACCACAAATGTGCCGAGGACCAAAATCAGGCCGATCGCCATCGCCACCATCAGTTCGATGAGCGTCAGGCCAGATTGCTGTGAATGGGTATGCTGAGTCATGACAATTCCTAGGACGCGCTAGTTGTTAATCACAACCTGATACGCACGCGGTTCGCCGCGTTCGGTATAATTTAGCGTAACCGTGTACGTCGTGGTGGCAACAGCGCCGGCCGGCAGCAGCACCTCGATGGATCCTTCCCCGCCGGGCAGTCCGGCATCTGAGGCGATCGCTTCTTTCCACAGCCAGATATCAAATGCCGCGAGCTCGGCGGTGGTACACGTGGTGTTAGCGGGCATCGGTGCGTTCGGCAAGTCGGCACACTGCGGCTGAGGTTGGTCACCGGCGCCACCGAGTCCGGCCACGTAGCTCAACCCGCCATTTGGGTTCGCGCGAATGCGGTCAGCCATGTCGCTCGCCGCCAGAATCGCGTTGGTGCTGATGCGCGCGGACTGGCTAAACTGCAGGCCTTTGACTTGCAAGGTCAGCACGCCGAGCATCCCGACAGACAACACGACCAAGGCGACCAGCACCTCGATCAGTGAAAATCCACGCGAATATCGGCGGTGTTTATAAGGAATGTGGTATCGAGATGTTTTCATATTTAAGACCTTTAGCGGGCTTAGCTCGTGGCACACGACGGTGCCGCTACGCCAAAATCATTGCGGTTTAACACGCGAGGGCGGCCATTATTCGACAAGCTCAAAACACGCGAGTAGCGGTCGTCGCCATCGGCGCCGCAAAAGACAATAAAGCGGGCGTCACCACCGACCACCGGTAACGCGGCAAAACCGGTCGGTAGGTAGGTGATGTTCTCCTCGACGTCGTCGTCGGCGATCACCGTTAACCCGCCCTTAAGCGAGTTCTGCGTCTGCACAATCTGATCGCCGGTACCATATGTGCCGTCGCCGTCGTTGTCGGCAAACACAATCCAGCCGTCGGTCCAGTCTCCGCCGGTGCACGATTCATTGCCGGCGTTCATCGCGTTGTTGGACGTACACATAATGACAGGGGTGCCGCGCTTGCTGGCCTCGGATCGACTGATGTGCATGGCGGTCACGAGCAGATTGACCGCGCTGGTCAACTGGCCGTTCTTATATTGGTTGATGAACGATGGCACGCCGAATCCAATGAGCACGCCGGCTACTGAAATGGTGACCAATAGTTCTAACAATGTCAGACCGCGTTGATGACTGCCCATACCCATTTTTTGCCCGTAGCCCTGGTTTGCGACATAACGAGTATACGGGGCAAAAGTGTGACCGGCGTCACAAATTCCGACGAACGGGCGGTTTTGACTGACAAACGGTATTACATAATTCCATGTTTTCGCTGGCTTTTTCACCATAAGCGGCATCGCGGCGCGTTATGTCATACCGTGCCTCCTTGTCGGCGCGGTGTCACCAACTCAGGTGCCAACGCATTCGATAACGCTGCCGTCGGCCTGGCGGGTGGCCGTTCGGGGCCGGCCGTTGTAACTCACGATCACCGCTTTGGGTGTGGCGGCGTCCCGGGCGCAAAACACGACCGTGCCGTTGGTGGCTCGCTTGTTGTTGGGGCGAAAGCGAAATGCGCGGCGGTTCGATTGCGGTACGAGTGATACCTCGTTCATCGTTTGCACAACCTCCAGTTGTGGTGAGTCGAGCGGCGCTTCGTGCTGGTCCGGCGATCGCATAACGAGCCAGCCTCGGGACCAGTCGCCGTCCAGGTCGCAATACGGACCGTCCGCCTTTGGGCAAACGATTGCGTGCGTACGTTGGGTAATCGCGATGGATCGAGCCAGCAGTACGCTGGTCACAAAACGATTGACCGCCGCTGACTGTCGGCCGTTGGCGAGCACTGTCGACCAAGAGGGTAGCGCGTATGTCAGCAAAAGAGTGCCCACCGCGAGTGTGACGAGCAGTTCAAGCAGGGTGAGTCCGCGCTCTCCGACGAGCGCACATCGACTGTGTGGCGTTACTGTGTTGTGTTGACAGGCGGCTGCAGATCGGTGTGGGCAGTGAGCCGATGAGTGTTTATGCACGTTCATTGATTTGAGTCACATTGCGGCAACCGAAGACGCCACTAACGGGCGGGTGTCGATTAACGCTATGTCACCAAGCACCGAAGTGACAGCGGTAAAATGGGCGAATGTCATCCATTTCTCTCGACATGATACGATCCGCTTCATTTTCAATCCGTGCTTGAACTGAACGAGTAGGCGAACACATTGAGTAACCTTCGCATTGTGGTGATTGGCGGTGGCGTCATCGGGCTCGCGTCGGCCTGGGAACTGGCGGCACGTGGCCATGCGGTGAGGGTCTTTGATAAAGGCCCGATCGGACAAGGTGCCTCGCGCGCAGCGGGTGGCATCGTCTCGCCATTGCGACCTTGGCAAGCGCACACCGTGGTGGATCGACTCGCGGCCAGCAGCCGCGCGTTATACGGTGATTTTGTGAAACGGCTGATCGATCAATCGGGCGTCGATCCGCAGTATCGACAGAGCGGCATGGTAGTGGTCGGCGATACGCACAAACACGCCGCGCAAGAGTGGGCACTCAACACCGGGCGCGACCTTAAATGGCTCGATCGAGCAGGCTTGACCAAACTCGTGCCGGACATTGGCCGGGTGCGGGAGGGGGTTTATCTTGATGACATTTATCAAGTGCGCAACCCGTTGCTCATCACCGCATTGGAACGCGCCTGCATCAAGTTGGGCGTCGAGTTGCGCCCTAACGAAGCAGTCGACACCCTACTTAAACAGGGTCTAAACGTCACGGGCGTGCGCACAAAAAACGCGGAAATTTGCGCAGACCTCGTGGTGATTGCCGCGGGCGCCTGGAGCGACGGATTGTGTTCGGCGCTGCACGCTCGACTCAACGTCACGCCCGTGCGTGGACAGATGATTTGGTATCAAGATAGCCCCGAGCGGGCCGGTCGACCGATCGTCGATGACGGGGAGCATTATATTGTCACGCGTCGAGATGGCGTCACCTTGGTGGGTAGCACCGTTGAAAACGTTGGATTCGATCAAGGAATTACTGATAAAGCACTGATTAGACTGAAAAACAAAGCGAAGAATCTGATCCCAGGGTTAGGCGAGCTGACGCCGCTGGGTCAATGGTCTGGCTTACGGCCGGGACGTGCGCACGGCATCCCGCTCATCGGCGCGTACCCGGGCCTCGATGGGCTTTTTCTCAACACCGGGCATTTTCGCAACGGCATCACACTCGCGCCGGCGTCCGTGCAGATGCTGGCAGACCGGGTGGAAGGGGTTTCCGACGCCGAAATGGGCGTGTCGTCGCTCTAATTCTGAGAATTTTCCGTAATTTGATACACTTTTGGTGAGTCAAGTGGGGGGCGAACTCTATGATTCGTGAAGAAGTTGTGAAACTTCTGGGGCGCAATGGTATTACCATAACGCCTCAGCGTATTGATGTAGCCGAGGTGCTATTTGCACGTCCGCAGCATGTTTCTGCCGAGCAGATCATCGATCAGCTCCGGATTCAGGGCAAATCGGTCTCCAAAGCCACGGTGTACAACACACTAAACCGCTTTGTTTCCAAAGGCATTGCCAAAATCGTCAACGTCAATCCCGAGCGGGCGTTCTACGATTCGGTAACGACTCACCACCATCACTTCTATAACGAAGACAGCGGCGACATCATCGACATCCCCGAACACGATATCGTGCTCGAAAATCTCCCGAACATTCCAGAAGGCACGGAACTGTCGGCGGTCGAAGTCGTGATCAAAATCCGCAACCGCTAATAGCGCTGCCCATCCCTTTAGTACCGCGCGACTAAAGCGTGCGTAAGCCTGCTCGCCATTGCGGCCGAGCCACACATTTCATATACTGCCGCGCTCCATCCGGATGCCGAGATAGCTCAGTCGGTAGAGCAACTGATTCGTAATCAGTAGGTCGGAGGTTCGATTCCTCTTCTCGGCACCATTTTCCAATTTCGAACAAAAAACCTAAAGCAGTCTTATGACGCTTCTTCCTTTCACTTGGTGGCGGGATGCGATCGGCGTGCGTTTATCGTTCGCGCGGTCACGGGGGCTATGTTTGGAGATCGGTAGTTAAGATTGACCTCCGCAGCGAAGGATTACTGCTTTGATCGAGGGTGATTACTGACTCGCTAAAAAAAGCTGGTACACCGGATTGTCAGATTCATCCCAAAACGCGTAGCCGAGCTTATCTAAGTGCGAATTAAATTCGTCTAGATCGTTTTCCGACACCTGAATCCCACACAGCACGCGGCCAAAGTCAGAGCCGTGGTTTCGATAATGAAACAAGCTGATGTTCCATTGCGTACCAACGGCCTGTAAGAAATCACGCAGCGCCCCGCGTCGTTCGGGAAACTCAAAGCGGAATAATCGTTCGTTCGTAAGACCCGGCGCGCTACCGCCGACCAAATGCCGGAGATGTAGCTTGGCAACTTGATTGTCCGTGAGATCGATCACCGTGTAGTTTGCGTCGCTTAGCTGCTTTGTGATGCGTTGTTTTTCGGCGTTACCGCCGGTCAAACGTAGACCCACAAAAATATGCGCGCGCTTTTGATTGTCAAAGCGGTAATTAAACTCTGTCACGTCGCGATCGCCAATGGCTTCGCAAAACGTAAGGAAGCTGCCCGGGGTTTCTGGAATTTCAACCGCGAGCAGCGCTTCGGTTTGTGCGCCAATGTTGGCGCGCTCAGTGACGTGCAAGAGGCGGTCGAAATTCATATTGGCGCCGCTGTTGATCGCAATCAGCGTTTTGTTTTTTATTGTGTTGTCGGCGATATACCGTTTAAGTCCCGCTAAGCTAATGGCGCCCGCCGGTTCGGCGAGCACGCGCGTTTCTAAAAAGAGATCTTTAATGGCGGCGCACATTTCATCGGTGCTCACCTGCACCATGCCATCGAGATGGGCTTGGCACAGCGCGAAGGTGAGGTCGCCCACGCGACGCACGGCCACGCCGTCGGCAAAGGTACCAACGCGTTCGAGCGTGGGCGGTGCGCCGGCTTCAAGAGCTGCGGTCATACTGGCCGCGTCCATCGGTTCCACACCAATGACTTTGGTCTTGGGCGAACGCGCTTTGATTACTGCGGCCATGCCGGCGGCTAAGCCGCCGCCGCCGACGGGCACAAAAACGATATCCGCCGTTCGGCCGCTCGTTGCTAATTCATCGAGCACTTCGGTGGCCACGGTGCTTTGGCCTGCGATGACATGTGCATCATCGAATGGATGCACGAACGTTAGGCCACGCGTATCGGCAAGTTCGCGCGCATGTGCGCTGGCGTCGTCAAACGACGCGCCGTGAATCACCACCTCCGCGCCGAGTGCTTTGACCGCGTCAATTTTGATCGCAGGTGTGGTGTCGGGCATCACAATCACGGCGGGTAGATTGAGTTCGCGCGCCGCCAGCGACACGCCCTGGGCGTGATTGCCCGCCGAGGCACACAGCACACCCTTGGGCGGTTGGGTCTCCAGCAGGTGCTGCAGTTTGTTGTACGCGCCGCGCAGTTTAAATGAAAAGATCGATTGCAGGTCTTCACGCTTGATAAAAATGCGGTTGTGGAGCTCGGCGCTTAAGCGTGGTGCCGGATCGAGCGGCGTACGGCGGGCGAGCGTATAGATGCGCTCCGCGGCTTTGGCATTCAGCGCGAGCAGATCGTTAGCTTGCAGTGTGCTTTTGGAAACCGCGCTCATGATCAAGTCATCGAGTTTTATATAGTCATTCGCTGAGTGCGATCAATGCTGACACGCTCAGTTGTAAAGACTCGAGCGATGTCAGGAACGCGGCCCATGGTTCAATTTCGCTAGTGATCGAGATTGAGCGTGCCGCGGCGCATGGCCATCGAGCCGCTGCGCACCACCGTGAGGATCTCGCCAAACGACGCAAAGCGTTCGATGCAGGCGTCCATCAGTCGGTTTGGCGTGGTGACTTCGACGGTGAACGCGTGGCGGTCTTCGTCGAGGATGGTCGCGTTGAGCTCACCGACATATTGTTGAATCGAGTTCTCGATGCCTTTGCGCAGTTTGAGTTTGATGAGCACCAGTTCGCGCTGAAAGTAGTCATCGCCCGTGAAGTTATTCAAATCCACCACGTTCACGAGCTTGAGCAGCTGATTGCAAATCTGCTGCACGACCTCATCCGAACCCGACGTAACCAGCGTCAATCGCGAGATCGTCTGATCCTGAGTCGGTGCGACATGCAGCGAATCGATGTTGTAGCCACGCGAAGAAAAGAGTCCGGCCACCCGGGTGAGGGCGCCCGCTTCGTTTTGCAGTAGGATGGAGATAGTGTGTTTCATAGGAAACTATTGAAATGATTCGTCACTACGGTAAAAGGAGTCATGAATGGTGCATTGCATCGACGTAGACTAATCGAGGGGTTAGCCGCGCGCAAGCACTGAATGCGGCATAAAAATGCCGACAAACCCGGCGAGGGATTCGCCACACACTGTGAGTCAGGCGAATGCGAAACGATCATCAACTCAAACTGGACCAGGCCCATCCGCGGGCGGGCGACGAACTCACCGGCGCTGAGATGCTCGTGCAGATTCTCGCCGATGAGGGCGTCGACACGGTGTTTGGCTACAGCGGCGGTGCGATCTTGCCTACGTTTGACGCGATCTTTCGCTACAACTTTGATAACGAAACGACCGACGGTACGCCGGCGATGAACCTGGTGGTGCCCGCCAACGAGCAGGGCGCGGCGTTTATGGCTGCCGGCTACGCGCGCGCGAGCGGTAAGGTCGGCGTGTCGCTGGTGACGTCCGGTCCGGGCGCGACCAACACCGTAACACCCGTGCGCGATTGCATGGCCGACTCCACGCCCATCGTGGTGATTTGCGGTCAGGTGCCCACCGGCGCCATTGGCACGGATGCGTTTCAAGAAGCACCGATCAGCAGCATTATGGGGCCGGCGTGTAAGCACGTGTTCTTGGTCACCGACCCAACCGAACTGGAGGCCACGGTGCGCACGGCGTTTGAAATCGCGCGCACGGGACGGCCGGGTCCCGTCGTCATCGACATTCCAAAAGACGTGCAAAACTGGTCGGGCGCCTTTACCGGCACTGGCCTCTTACCGATTCCGGGTTATCGACAGCGCATGGCGCGACTGGCTGAAAACCGTTTGGATGAAGCCGGTGCCGAGCGCTTTGTCGAGCTTTTCGCCCAAGCGAAAAAGCCGTTGATCTACGCCGGGGGTGGCGTTGTTAATGCCGATGCTTCGGACTTACTGCGCGAGCTGTCCGATCGATTTTCGATTCCGGTGGTGACCACGCTCATGGGCATTGGCGCGGCCGATACGACTCAAGAATTGTCGCTACACATGCTGGGCATGCACGGCACCGCGTTTGCCAACTATGCGGTGGAGGAGTGTGATTTTCTGATTGCCGTTGGTGCTCGGTTTGATGATCGTGTCGCCGGTGTGCCCGATAAGTTTGCGCCGCGCGCGAAGCACATTGCGCATTTTGATATCGACGCCACGGAAATTAGTAAGGTGGTGAGCGCCGACTGGTATCACGTGGGGTCGCTCCACGACAGCGTGCGCAAAGTGATCGATGCCTTAGCGGTCGCCACACTGCCGGATCTGAGCGATTGGCTGGGTGAGATTGGCAAGCTTAAGCGTGATTTTGCACTGGATTATAATCGCGATAGCGAGTCGATTCAGCCCTACTATGTGATCGAAGAAATCAATCGTCTCACCAAAGGCGAAGCGATTATCTCCACCGGCGTAGGTCAGCATCAAATGTGGGCGGCGCAGTACTTTGATTTTCGACATCCGCGTTTATGGCTCACCTCCGGCAGTATGGGCACCATGGGTTTTGGTTTGCCTGCCGCCATCGGTGCGCAGTTTGCGTGCCCGTCGCGCCTGGTGATCGATATTGATGGTGATGGCAGCATGCGCATGAACTTTGGCGAACTCGAAACCGTCACCACGTATGAGCTGCCGGTCAAAGTGGTGGTGCTCAATAATTTCGGTGATGGCATGGTGCAACAGTGGCAGCGTCTGTTCTTTAAAGGGCGGATGTCCGCGAGCGACAAATCGCTGCACAAGAAAAATTTCGTTAAAGCCGCCGAAGCCGATGGCTTTGTGTTTGCCAAGCGCCTCGATCAAAAAGCCGATGTGCCGGCAGTGGTTAAAGAATTCATCGAGTTTGACGGTCCGGCCTTTTTGGAAGTGATCATTGATCGCGACGCGGAGGTCTATCCGATGGTAGGGCCGGGTCAGTCTTACGATCAGATGATCACAGGGCCCTACATCAAGTCGCGTAGCGACGAGCCGCCACCGGCCGACATGGATCCCAATACGACCGAGATGTTCTAAGTCAAATCAATCGGTTTGAACTGATTGCACGACGTTCTTCGCGGCCAAAACTGCGCAAGTTGGCGCGCCGGTTTGCGTCCGGTCGCGGGCCGCACGTCTCCTCTCCCAAACACCGCTCAGCGGCTGCTCTGGCTCCTGTTCACAAATGAGTTGTTCTGACTCATATCGTGCGTTTCTCTCGATTGTTTGCGTCGGTTTTTGCCGCTCGAGACAATCGCACACCGAATTCGCCTCTGCCTTATGGTGACTGACTTGATTCAGTGCGAACCCCTGCCTAACCTATCGGTATAACAAAATGTGCTGATGACGCATTAACAAAACTCGGGGAACGCAATGCTCAATGGAATAGCCCGCTGGCTCTGTGGGTGGCTCGCTGTTGCGGTGTGTGGGGTCGCGGCGGTCGCGCAGTCGGGTCTGCCCGCACGTCCAATCAATCTCACCTGTGTCGCACCCGCGGCGGCGGCCGTAGGATTTACGCTTGAAAAAACCATCGTGTCGGCGGAGACGCGTGGCGCTGCGGCTGCCTCGCGCGACAACGGCGTGTTGTATCGAGGCATCGCGCTGCCGGCGTTTCACCAACACTACGTCTACCTTCAAGACAACGCGCTTAAAGTCGACTCGCGTTTCGGTCATGGGTCGGCCACGTTGGATGTCGACATCGCGTTGCCCGAGGGAAGCGCGCTCACCGAAGGGGTCGATAGTGAGCTGTATATTATTGATCCACAGGGACAGGCCTGGCAGCTTAAGCAAGAGCCGTTGACGGCGGGTGGAGCGGCCACGTTGCTGTCCGAGACCGGTTGTTTTGATCCGGCGGATCCCTCGATTCCGGCGCCGGGACTGATTGAATATTCGCCTTCCGCTCCATTGTGGTCAGACAACGCCGCCAAACGGCGCTGGATTGCGATGCCCGATTGGCAGACGAGCGGCACGCAGATCAGCATTCTGCCCGACGGCGATTTTGATTTTCCAAACGGCACGGTGCTGGTGAAGGAATTTCGATTGGGCAACACGATTGTCGAAACCCGTTTGTTTGTGCGCGATTTGACCGGCGACTGGACGGGCTACTCCTACGAGTGGAACGCCGAACAAACCGACGCGACCTTGTTGAGCACCACAAAAACAATCACGATCAACGGCCAAGAGTGGACCTATCCCGCGCCCGCCGAGTGTTTGGTCTGTCACGGTGCGGCGGCCAACCGCAGTCTGGGTTTGGAAACCGCCCAACTCAATCACGCCATCACCTATTCGGCGACGGGCATTTCGGCCAACCAGCTCACCACACTGGTCAGTATCGGGTTGATCGACCCGAGCATCGGCGACGTGTCGTTGCTCTACGCCTTGCCGTTTTATGATGATGTGGGCGCGCCTGTCGATGAGCGCGCGCGCGGATACCTACACAGTAATTGTTCTAATTGCCACCGCCCTGGTGGTCTGGGTGTAGGGCCAATGAACTTTTTGTATCAGCTTGACGGGAGTGCGATCGGCTCGAATGACGTGGATCCGTGGCGCGGCAACCTTGGGGTGCCGGGCGCAAAGATTTTGCTCCGCGGTGCACCTGAGCTGTCGGTTATCTCGTTGCGCATGAAGGCGCTCGATTTTACTCGTATGCCCTTAATCGGTTCAGCCATTATCGATGTGCAGGGCACAACGCTTATCGACGATTGGATTGAATCAGGGCTTGGCTTTGGGATCGGTGATGCCGATGGCGATAACAAGGCCGACGACCTCGATAACTGCTCGGCGGTGGCGAACTCGACACAAATCGACGCGGATGGAGATGGCTATGGCAACGCGTGCGATCCGGATCTTAACAACGACAACATCGTCAACTTTCTGGATTTGGCGTTATTCAGCAACGTGTTCTTAACCAACGATGCCGTTGCCGACTTTAATGGTGACGGGGTAGTCAATTTTGTCGATCTGTCGATACTCGCGGGCTTCATCTTTATGGCGCCCGGCCCAAGCGGTCTCAATCCCTAACGTTGGTCGAATTTTTCCTGCGCAGTTCGGCACAAAAAACGCCACGCCGCCAATCTAGCGACGTGGCGTTTTTTTAGCCGCGCTAAACGCGCAGCGATTATTCCACTAAGCCACTGGGTCCGGGTGGACTCAGGAAGTAGGTGGAGACAATCGCAAAGTCGAGGAAGTTCACTGCGCCGTCTCCGTTCAGATCGGCCAGCGTGTCGGTGGTGTTAAACACCGCCGAGAACTGCGCAACATCGGCAAAGTTGACCACGTTGTCGTTGTTAAAGTCGGGGTCACAGATGTTGCCGTAACCGTCGCCATCGACATCGGTCTGATCGGCGTTAGCCACCAACGTACAGTTATCGGCCGAGTCATTCACGCCGTCGCCGTCGGCATCAGCGACACCAAACACATCGCAGACAAAGCCATTGTCCCCTAGGACAAATACGTCATCCACGGCCCACCACCACTCGTATGACGCATTGTAGTACCGCAAGCGCACTTGAAAATCGAACGCGCGATAGGCGGTAATGTCGAGACTCACAACGCCTGAGGCATCGCCACCCGAGAAATTGGCGATGGTCACCCACTGACCATTGGTGGCGGTTGAGCGCACATCCACATCGGCCTGCTCATCTTGACCGCCGGTGTACCAATTAAAGTCATGCGTAAACTGCAGCCGTACGTTTTGCAGTTGAGCCGTGTCGATCACGGGGCTAACCAATTCCTCTTCTTGCGTTGAGCCGGTGCCCGCCGCGTCTGAGTCGATGATCATGTAAGGCGCGATCAGCGGTAAGGTTCGGCC
Source organism: Pseudomonadota bacterium (assembly GCA_039028935.1). Taxonomy (NCBI): domain Bacteria; kingdom Pseudomonadati; phylum Pseudomonadota; species Pseudomonadota bacterium. The sequence continues at coordinate 19,789 of JBCCHD010000028.1, forward strand.
ACCGGGGTTGGTGTCGGTCCAGGTAGCGGCCGCGCCACCGCCTGAGCCACCATCGATCACCGACCAGGCACCCGCACCCGCATCAAAGCCGCTGTTATAGATCTCAATATCGGGCACGTCGCCGAGCGGCAAGCTCACCGTGTTGAGCACATCCTCAAATGTGCCGCCACCGGTAGACGATAGGGCGGTTAGATCAAAGCTTATGGTGTTGCCGCACATCGCGTCGGTGGGGATGGTGATGGTAATCGGGGCGCTGACGGCGCTTGAGCCGGCGTCCACATTGCCAAACGACAACGCGGAGTCGTCGATCACAATCGCATCGGTCACCGCTGCATTGAGTCCGATTTGGGCGACGACGTCCGCCGCATTTTGTGAGCACGACGCATTGCGGACCTGTACGGTAAACTGCCAGCTCTCACCGGGTTCGATAATGGTGTCGCCGTTACCAATCACTTCGACCGGATCGCTGGCGCCGGTAAACTCAAGCGACAGACTGTCGGTGCACAGGAACGGCTCTATCAGTGGCGCGATGTCGGTCATCAGCATACCGCGGTTGCCCACGCCCGGTGTGGTACAGCCACCGCAGTGGTGTAGCGCGACCAGCTTGTTGTCCGACGCACGATAAATTGCCGAACCCGAGCTGCCGCCCTCGGTATCGAGCGTGTTGTAGTAGCGTAGCACCGTGCCGTCGACTTCCACGTCGGTACCACTGCCTTGGGTGATTTCAAGCGGGCGCCCATCAGGGTGCTGCAGGATATAAATTTCCTCGCCCGATGTAAGCGGCGTGGTGTCAATGTCAGCATAGCCAAAGGTGGCGGCAGGATCGCCTTCAACAGTGGTGAGTGCAAAGTCAAGATCGCCTGGCGCGGCATCGCAATTGATGAAGGGCTCACTCGCCAGCATTTCGTCGCAGCGGAAGCCCTGCCAGTCGGTGGTGGTTGGGGCGCCAATGTTGCATCCCGTGCGATAGAAGTTGAAGACATACTCAGTCCCATCGCACTGCAACTGGCTGCCCACGCAGTGCTGGTTGGTCAGCACCACGTTGTTGGGCGACACATTTGAGCCCGAGCAAAAGAGGGCGGTGTTGGCATTGCCGCCTACGGACATGACCCCGACCGCGGCCTGAGCGTTTGCCCATTTGCCCGCGTCGTTCTGTATGCACACCGCATCGTCGAATTCTTCGGGCGAACAAATGCTGCGGCTGTCGCTTTCGATTGCGGGCTTAAACATATCGGCCGAGCCGATGATGAGCCGGTCGATGCCAAACGGCATTTTGTCGTAGGGCGAGTGATACTCAAATCGCAGCGTCATGCCCTCACCCTGCGAGGACAGCGCCCAAAAGTTGATGCGTGACTTGGGTCCTTGGCCGGTGAGCGTTTCCACGACTCGCCCCCGGTCATTGATAATGTGCAGCGCATCGCCAGGCCGCAGATTCATGTTGTGAATGTGCGCTTTGATAAAGCTCGCACCTGGGTGCGCAATGCTGCGCGTCCATACCCATTTGTCGCCCTGGCGGCTGGCTTTGGACAAGTCCGCGTCCAGCGCATACTCGATCGCATTACCGACCACAGAACGTTCCACTTCAGGCTGTGGTTTGGCGGCATTTACCGTCAGGCTATAGGTCAAAAAAAAGACGAGCGCGACAGCGCCTCTACGTGTGTTGGTCATAGTTCCCCCTGTTGTACGGCGCCCGGTTGTCATGTTGCGAGCCGTGCTTCTTCCCGAGCGTGGACTCGTGCTGGTGGCCGCCATGTCGGCCCAGCCAGCGGTTAGGTAAGCGCCGATGTTTGGGTCAACATAACGCGCCGCGAAGCAGAACGCAAAGTGACCAAATCTCATGGCCTGGAGTAGGCAAATCGCTGAATTGCCACTGAAAACTCGATTGACCATGCCTGTTTCGCCAGCCCACGGACGATTGTGTGACGCAGTTGGGAGCCATCGATGACCGATGCTGGCACGATGGTGGGGGGCCAGTCTGACCATTCCATTCATGGCCGTCGCGGAATCATATTAAATTACAGATAGTTCGCACCATCTGTTAATATGATTTCTGGGGGTAGCAAACCGTATTTCAGCGCAGCGGGCGGCGATTGTCCACTGTGCCCAGTGGGTGGTGCTCGACACACGGCGCCAAAATAGGAAAAGCCAACAAGAATGACGAATAAACCATTGATGATTGCCGGCATGGACGTCTTGTACACCAAGATCGCCGTTGATTTTCAAAACGTCACCGATGACAGCTGGGATGAAACCGTCACCGCCTGTCTGACCCGACTGTGCGAAACCTCGCGCGTCGACTCCGTGTTTTTGGCTTTGTATTCCGATCAGGCCGACAGTCTGTCAGAGCTCTATGTGGCCACGCGCGAAGGCGCCGCGATTCAACCTCAAACATTAAAAGGACAAACGCTGAGCGATGAGTCGATGCTCATCAACGGCCTGGGTCATCTGCGTCTGTCCGAAATCGTGAGCAGCACGCACCCGCCTGAACACCGCGAAGCGGATTGTCGCTGGTTAGCGGAGGCCGGTATCGAGTCGATCATCATGATCGGGCTGAGTGTTCAGCAGCAGCCGCGCGGCTTCTTGGCATTTGCCACCGAAAACACGTCGCACGGCTGGGATGCCAGTTTTCATCTGCTGTTGAAATTGATGGGTAGCAGCATTGCGTCGGGTATGGAGCGCATGTATGCCGAAGGCTTGTTGCGCAATGAGCAAGAGCGCACTGAGCTTGCGCTGTTTAGCGCGAACGACGGTATCTGGGACTTCGATGTCGCCACCAATAAGGTGTATTTCTCGCCACGGTGGAAGCGCATGCTGGGCTACGACGAAGATGAATTCGAAGAGTCGATGCCCGACTGGACGAGCCTCGTGCACCCGGACGATTTGGCGCGCGTGCAGTCTTCGCTTCGCGATCACCTCGACGGACGTACCGAACTGTTTGAGAGCATTCACCGCATGCGTCACCGCAGCGGCGAGTGGCGTTGGTTGTTGAGTCGCGCCAAAGCCAAACCCGATCATAACGGCCGTCTTAAGCGGCTGGTGGGCGTTGAACTCGACGTGACCGAACGCAAGCTGTACGAAGAAGCGTTGTTTCGCGAAAAGGAAAGTGCACAGATTACCCTGCAGTCGATCGGGGACGGGGTTATCACCACCGACGCCGATTGCATAGTCGAATATTTGAATCCGGTGGCCGAAGAGCTGACAGGCTGGAAACTCGAAGATGCGTCCGGCCGACCCGTTGACGATATTTTCCGTGGTTTCCACGAAGAGACGTGCGAGCCACTAGAGAATCCACTGGCGGTATCGATTCGGCGCAAGCGCTCGATTAAATCGATTCGCCCCACGTTGTTGATTCGTCGCGACGGCAATGAGCTATACATCGAAAGCAATGCCGCGCCGATTCGCGATGGCCGCGGCAATTTCTCGGGTGGCGTGCTCGTGTTCCACGATGTGAGTGAATCGCGCGAGCTCAACCGACGCCTTAGTTATCACGCCAGTCACGATATTCTCACCGGTCTGGTGAATCGCCGGGAATTCGAAAGTCGGCTGGAGCGCGCATTGCGAAGCGCAAAAGCCGGCGAAACCGAATACGCTCTGTGTTATTTCGATCTCGACCAGTTCAAGATGGTCAACGACTCGTGCGGCCACACGGCCGGTGACACGTTGCTCGGACAGCTGGGTTCGCTGCTGAAATCCAAAATACGCTGGCGCGATACGTTGGCGCGTTTGGGCGGCGACGAGTTTGGCCTATTGCTCGAGAGCTGTTCGCTCGACGAGGCGCTACAAACGGCTGAAGAGTTGCGCGAGGCGATCGAAGAATTCAAATTCATGTGGGATGAGCGCACGTTCCGGTTAGGGGTGAGCATTGGCGTAGTGCCGATCACCAACGACAACGAGGACATCACGAGCATCCTTACGGCGGCGGACAGCGCCTGTGCGTCGGCCAAGGAGGCCGGACGTAATCGCATTCACTGTTTCCAAGAAAACGACATCGAGCTCATGCGTCGTCGACGCGAAATGCAGTGGGCGGCGCGCATCAATAACGCGCTTGAAGAGGATCGATTCGAACTTTATCGTCAGCTCATCCGACCCTTGTCCTCCAGCGAAGAGGGGTTGCACTACGAAATCTTGTTGCGCATGCGCGATGAAAACGGTGCGGTGGTCACACCCGATGTGTTCATCTCGGCGGCGGAACGCTACAGCATTACACCGAACATCGATCGGTGGGTGATTGAGAACACCTTGCGTTGGCTAATTTCCGAAGCCGATGAGCGCGAGCGCCTGACCCTGTGCTCGATCAACTTGTCGGGCCAGTCGCTCGGTGACGACAAGTTCTTGCCGTTTGTGATTGATCAGTTTCGTACCAGCGGCATTGACGCCACCAAGATTTGTTTTGAAATTACCGAAACGGCCGCGATCGCCAGTTATTCGCAGGCCAGCCGGTTTATCAACTCGCTCAAAGAACTCGGCTGTCAGTTCGCGCTCGACGACTTTGGCACGGGTATGTCGTCATTCGGCTATCTCAAACACTTCCCAGTCGATTATCTGAAAATCGACGGCAGTTTTGTCAAAGAAATCTTGCGCGATCCCATCGATCGCGAGATGGTTCGCTCCATCAATGAAATCGGCCATCTCACCGGCAAGAAAACCATTGCGGAATTTGCCGAGAATGACGAAATCATTAACGTGCTGCAGGAAATGAAGGTCGACTACGCACAGGGCTACGGCGTGTCCGTGCCCAAGCGCGTGAAAGAGCCGATCTCCGAGCTCGATCCCGAAGATATCTTTGTCGAGCCGACCTAAGCGTTATTAGCCCGCTTGCGCGACCGTGTGCGGTTCGCGGTGCGAGATCGCGCTGTCTTGTGGGAACTGATCCACACCGATCACCGCATTGATCAGTTCATGCGCTTCGCGCACGCTCTGTTCTTCGATATCCGATATCACACCTTCGGCCACTGCCTCTTTGAGAATCTCATCGAAGTTATACGGTCGCACGCGCTTTTTGATCGCACCGTAAATGCGTCGTTCGATCGGTTCCGCCGCAATTACTTTGCCCAGCGCCACTTCGAGCAACCCTTGTGCATCATTCACGTCCTGGTTGAGGTACATGCCGGCGGTGAGACGATCGCGCGTTGCAGACGGGCTCAGCAAGAGCTTCGACACCCGATGCCCGATGCCGTCGGACGGGCGGCGATACGTACGGCCGAGTGGCAGAACCAGACGACGCAGAATCTTACCCACGATCGGAATGGGGAAGTTGTACAGCACGCCTTCTAGCGCGTCCTGCATGTGATAGAGCGAATCGCGCATCGCCCAGTTGACGAGCGGCAGGTCGGCGGAAGGGCGTCCGTCTTCATCAAATTTTTTCAGCACCGCCGAGGCCATGTAAAGATGACTCAAGACATCCCCCAACCGGCCGGATAATTTTTCTTTGCGTTTCATCTTGCCGCCGAGAATGAGCATGGTGACGTCCGCGACAAATGCATAGGCCGAACTCATGCGGGAGAGCTGGCGGTAGTAGTGGCTGGTGGCGCCCGCTTTGGGTGTGCGCACAAACAACGAACCGGTGATGCCCATCACGAACGCGCGTACGGCGTTGCTGATGGTAAAGCCCACGTGCCCAAAAAACGCTTTATCAAAGTCGATTAACCCGCGGTGCATGTCGTCGTCGGCAACCGCTTTCATCTCATCGAGAATGTGCGGATGGCAACGAATAGCGCCCTGGCCAAAGATAATCATGGTGCGAGTCAGAATATTCGCGCCTTCGACGGTAATGGCGACGGGTACGGCGCGGTAGACCGACCCCAGGTAGTTACTCGGGCCCATACAGATGCCCTTGCCGCCATGGACATCCATCGCGTCGTTGATCACCTGACGCATACCTTCGGTGTTGTGGTACTTCAAAATAGCCGATAGCACCGAGGGCTTTTCACCCAGATCAAGCGCAACCGCCGTGAAAATGCGCGCAGCGTCCATACGGTAGGTAATGCCGCCGATGCGGGCGAGTGCTTCTTCTACGCCCTCAAACTTGCCGATCGGTAATTTGAACTGACGACGAATACGCGAGTAGGCGCCAGTGAGTCGTGAGGCCGCCTTGCCGGCCGCGGTGCCCAAGGCGGGTAGCGAGATGGCACGGCCGACTGACAAGCAGTCGGTCAGCATGAGCCAGCCGTCGCCGATTCGCTCTTGTCCACCGATCACCCATTCCATGGGTACAAACACGTCTTCGCCCATGTTGGGGCCGTTTTGGAAAGCGGCGCCGACTTTGTGGCGATCGCCGATGGTGACGCCGGCGGTGTCGGTGGGGATCAGTGCGCACGTAATGCCAAGATCGGCGTCACCGCCGAGCAGACCGTCGGGGTCTTCGGCTTTGAAGGCCAGACCCAGCACGGTGCAGATGGGGCCAAGCGTGATGTAACGTTTTTTCCAATTGGTGCGAAAACCGAGCACCGTCTTACCATTGTATTCCCCTTCGCAGACAACGCCGGTGTCGGGAATGCCGCCAGCATCGGAACCCGCGTGGGGACCGGTGAGGCCAAACGCCGGAATTTCGATGCCTTTTGCTAGGCGAGGCAAATAATAGTGGCGCTGCGACTCGGTGCCGTAGTGCAAGAGCAGTTCACCTGGACCCAATGAGTTCGGCACCATAACGGTGACGGCAGCGGGGCCGCAGCGCGTGGAGATTTTCATCACCACTTCGGTTTGGGCGCGCGCTGAAAACTCGAGGCCGCCGTATTCTTTGGGAATGATCATGCCAAGGAAGCCCTGGTCTTTGATAAACGACCACACCTCAGGCGGCAGGTCGTTGGCTTCGCCGATTTCCCAGTCATCAAGCATGGCGCACAGTTGTTCCACGGGGCCGTCGAGAAAATCTTGTTCTTCTTTTGAGAGTGTGGCGGCGGGGTAGGCCAGCATCTTGTTCCAGTCAGGGCGGCCACTAAACAGATCTTTTTCCCACCACACGGTGCCCGCGTCAATCGCCGTTTGTTCGGTTTCGGACATCGCTGGCAGCACAGAGCGGTACCACTTATAGATGCGTGTGCTGAACACCTGGCGCCGAATACCGGTGTGCGCGAAGGGGATAAAGAGCGCGGCAAGCACGATCCACGACAACAGCGAAAAGTCGCTACTGGTGAGCTGCTTGAGCAGTAACACGCCGGCGGCGCCCACCGCCCAGACCTTGATTGATTGGTTGGTGTAGGCAAGCGCGATAAAAACAAGAAGCGCGATGAGGCTGAAAGTCAGAAGCGACACAGGCATTCCTCGGGTCGGGAGCCGGCGACTTCGGCCGGACAGTGGCACACGTGCGAAGGCGGGGCTTCGCGCTCGGACGTTGCAATAGAGCGACGTTTAGGTCTCTGAGTCTACTACGAACGCTGCAAAGCAACAAACGCCTTTGGTGGGCAAAGGGTTATGTCTAAAGGAGGGTAAGGCTTTGTATTTGATAACTTTTACTGCTCAAAACGCATCGATAGGTCGAGTGCCTGAACATGCTTGGTCAGCGCGCCGACGGAGATAAAGTCCACCCCGGTCTTGGCGATCATTCGGAGCCGATCGATTTCGACGTTGCCGGACACTTCGAGTTTCGGCCGATCCAGACCCAGAAACTCGGCCTTGGCCACCGCCTTTTTCATTTGCTGTATCGAAAAGTTGTCGAGCATGATGACGTCCGGATGGGCGTTTAGGGCGACTTCGAACTGATCGAGGTTTTCCACTTCGATTTCCAAAAGCAGGTCGGGCGACAACTCGCGCGCCTTACGGATCGCCTGCTCGATGCCGCCACACGCCATGATGTGGTTTTCTTTGATCAGTATCGCATCGTAGAGGCCGATCCGGTGGTTGCGGCCGCCCGCCGTGTGGACCGCGTATTTTTGCGCCATGCGCAGTCCGGGCAGGGTTTTGCGTGTGTCGAGCACCTGGCAATCGGTGCCGCGCAGCTCATGCGCGTAACGCGCCGTGACGCTGGCGGTGCCCGACAGGGTCTGTAAAAAGTTGAGCGCGGTGCGCTCGCCGGTCAAAATCGGCCGCGCCGGTCCCTTAATTCGGCAGAGCAAACTGTCGGCCAAAATCGCACTGCCTTCTTCGGCGGACCAAGTCACGTCGATTTGCTCGTCCAGCTGGGCAAACACCTCATCAAACCACGGACGTCCGCAGACGACGCCCGGCTCACGTGAGATGACACGCGCATAGACCATAGCATCCTCCGGCACCAGACTGGCGGTCGCATCGCCCGTGTGTACATCTTCTTCTAGGGCGCGAGCCACCGTGGGCGCAACCGTGTCCTGCCAATCGATACTCATGGCCTTCCTCGAGTCAAAGAGTGCGTAGTATACGGATTGTGGTTGGCGGGAAACAGGCCCGATCTTTGACGCTTTTTGCAGAACCCGCGTCGGGCTGTTGGCGACCCGACCACCGGTGCCTTGCTAGACTGTCACTTGGTCGCTCGAGCGGTCGCCCGGATTGCCATCGAACCATCGGCACCCGGCATTGTCCATCCCCCAGAACCATAAGGAACGGTTTGTTTTGAAAAATCCCAGCTTAGAGTCGCCCTGCGTCGGGGTCTGTCAACTCGACGAAAACAATGTGTGTACGGGCTGCTTGCGCACGCTGTCTGAGATATCCTTGTGGTCCCGGTTGTCGTCACTTCAACGAAAAGCCGTGTTGCTCGAGATTCGCAAACGCGAAGCTGAGCTGAACAAGGTGGGCACCAGCAGCTAGCCATACGGGCTGCGTCGTCCGCCGGACATCCGCGTCGCGTAGGCGGCGCCTCTGGAGGACAAGATCATGCGTTCACGAATTGCTCTGTTACTTCTTTTGTCGGCCGGCTTGGTGGGCCTAAGCGGGTGTGCCGCCCTACTGATCGGTGGGGCCGCTGCGGGCGGCTACGCCGTGGGCAAGGACGAACGGCCCGCCAAACAAATTCTGGATGACGGCACGATCACCGCCTCCATCAAAACGCGCTTTGCCGCCGACAAGTATGTGAGCGCTCTGGCCATCGATATCGACACGTACGACGGCGTTGTGACGCTCAATGGTACGGTCGGCTCCTACGTGGAACAGCAGCGTGCCGAAGACATTGCCCGCGACATCGTCGGGGTGAAATCGGTGGTCAACAAACTTGTGTTACGCCGTGCTCCGGACGACGACGGGTAATGGTGTTCGCGGTTGAATCGCCGCCGTTTCGTCCCCATCTTTTCTTCTCTGAACACGATCACAGACAGGTATGACTATGACCACCGAACTCAATGAGCGGATTGAAAAACAACTGAACAGCAATCCAATTTTGCTGTACATGAAAGGCACGCCAGACTTTCCCCAGTGCGGGTTTTCGGCGCAGGCAGTCGCCGCGCTCAAGCAGGTCGATGCGGATTTTTCTTACGTGAACATTTTTGAAGACCCCGATATTCGCGAAGGACTTAAAGTGTATTCCAATTGGCCCACGTTCCCGCAGCTATACATTAACGGTGAACTGATGGGCGGCTGCGATATCGTGATCGAGATGTACAAGAGCGGCGAACTCAAAAGCGCGGTGGACGACGCGCTCGGTCGCGGCGAGTAGTCGTCATCTTCTAATAATCGTCGTCCTCTGTTTTTCTGAGACGGCATCGACTTGCGCTGAGCGGCGCTCACCTCACGGTTTGCTAGTGGGTGACGGGTGCTCGGACAACGTGTGTTGACTGTGCGGTGTGTGCAGACCTTGCCATTAGTCGGGCGACAGGTGTCGCCGCGAGGCGTATACCGGCTGAAAGCGATTGACAATGTCGCAAAATAGATCGGCAGTCTGCTCAGCATCATACGCCGCGCTGTGCGCTTCGGTGCTGTCCCACTCTTTGCCGCTCGCTTTCACCGCGCGTGCCAGCACCGTTTGACCGAACGCGACGCCGGCCAGCGTGGCGGTATCAAAACTGCTAAAGGGGTGGAACGGATTGCGTTTGATTTCCGTGCGCGCCACGGCGGCATTCAAAAAATTCAAATCAAATGCGGAATTATGGCCCACTAATATAGCGCGCGTGCACAGGTTGTCGCGCAGTTGTTGCCGAACTTCGCGAAACACCCGCTGCAGCGCGTCTTTTTCATTAATCGCCGGTCGCAGCGGATGATGGGGGTCGATGCCGTTCACTTCCAGTGATGCGGGATTGAGGTTTGCGCCCTCGAACGGCTTGATGTGAAAACGAATCGTCTCACCGCGAGTAATTTGGTCATCGGCGTCTAAATGAACAAACACGGCCGCAATTTCCAGGAGCGCATCGGTGTGATGGTCGAAGCCACCAGTCTCGACATCGATAACGACTGGCAAGAAGCCACGGAAGCGATCTTTGAGTGGTGGGTGGGCGAGATCTTCGTTCATAGGTGCGCTGTTCGAAGGGTCCAGTTTATTGACCCGCCCGCTCGGAAAGGGATGAGCCGATCGTCGCCGATGGCGTAGTCATCGGGCACCTGCCATGCGGTGCGTTCGAGTGTAATGGTATCAGTATTAACCGCGAGTCCGTAAAACTGGGGACCGTGCAAACTGGCGAATCCCTCCAGTTTGTCCAGCGCATCCGCCTGCTCAAACACCTCAGCGTACAACTCGATGCCGGCGTGCGCAGAATAAATGCCCGCACAGCCACAAGATGATTCTTTTGCCTGTTGTGAGTGGGGCGCGCTATCGGTGCCGAGAAAGAAACTCGGGTCGCCGCTGATCGCTGCCTCGACGAGTCGTTCGCGATGACTCTCGCGTTTCAGTATCGGTAGGCAATAGTGGTGCGGACGCAATCCCCCTTGAAACATCGCGGAGCGGTTGAGCAACAGGTGCTGAGGGGTCAGCGTGCCGCCCACGTTGGTGCCGCTATTGGCAACAAAGTCGGCGCCTTGTCGTGTGGTGATGTGCTCGAGGACGAGTTTGAGGGTCGGCAGGCGGCGGAGAAGTGGTTCGAGGATCGTATCGATGAATACCGTTTCACGATCAAACGTGTCGACATCGGGATCGGTGACTTCACCATGAATAAGAAGGGGCAGTTGGTATTCGGCCATCGCTTCAAGTGCCGCCATGCACGCACTGATATCGTGCACGCCGTGAGCCGAATTGGTGGTGGCGCCTGCGGGGTACCACTTGATGCCGATCACGCGCTCGTCGCGACTGGCGTCAATCACCGTTTGCCGATCGGTGGTGGGCGTCAGGTACAGCGCCATGAGTGGTGTGAATGGATGGGCGTCGGGTAGCGCCGCGCGAATGCGCGCGTGATAGTCGCCGGCCATCGCGACCGTGGTCACGGGCGGGACGAGGTTTGGCATGATCACCGCCCGGCCAAACCGTTCGGCTGTGTGCGGCACTACGCTGCGCATGGCATCGCCGTCGCGCAGATGCAAATGCCAATCGTCGGGTCGAATAATGGTCAGTGTGTCAGACACAAAGCACTCCAATCGTTCACGTCAGGCTTTGCCGTTCAGTACGGCATGGGCCTGCTGTTCGATAAGAAAATGAGTAGTAAAGCGCACGCCAAAACCTGTGGTGTCGGTGCCGACGTGGGCGAGGCCTCCTTTTTTGTTGCCCGCCGATAAGTCGACGTGCACCCAGGGCACACCGCGCGCAATAAATCGATTCAGAAAACGCGCCGCGGCGATGTGATCACCTTTACCGCTTATCGGGCACTGCACCACATCGGCGTATTTCGAGTCGAGCAACTCATCGTAGTCGCTGGCCATCGGGAATGGCCAGGTGCGTTCGCCACTCGATTCGCCGGCCGCGATGAGCGTGGCGTTGAGCGCCTCGCGATTGGCGAATGCGCCGGAGTAGCGTTCGGTGAGCGCGTTCACGCAGGCGCCCGTGAGCGTCGCAAAATCGATCAGGAGTTCGGGTTTTTGAGCCGAAGCAAAATGCAGTGTGTCGCACAGCGCCATACGGCCCTCCGCATCGGAGTGCATGACCTCGATGGTGGTGCCGTTTGCTGCGGTAATAACCTCAGTTGGCGTGTGTGCCTCACCATCAATACGGTTTTCGGTGATTGCCAGCCAGCATTCGAGTGTGCGATCGGGTTCGATGGCGCAGAGCGCCAAAAAACTCCCAAGTGCGACCGAACTGCCTTGCATATCCTCGTGCATGCCTTGCATGCCCGCCGCGCTTTTGACATTGATGCCGCCGGTGTCGAAGCACACGCCTTTGCCCACCAGTGAAACCCAGGGTCGGGTGTCCGCCCCGGCGCGTCGAAGACACACAATGCCAGCCGAACCATGCGGATTGCCCTGTGCGACCGCCAAAAACGCATTGGCGCCCATACGCTTTAGTTGAGCCTGGTCATAGACCGTGATGGCCAGATTGTCTTTTTTGGCCAGCTCACGACACGCGTCGATGTAGTTTGCGGCGTTGAGGACGTTGGGCGGCAGCGCGGCGAGTACGCGCGCGATGTTGTTACCGTTCGCCTCGGCTTTCAGACGGTGCGTGTCGAGGCTTGGGCACACGTAGACGTCCAGATACCGCAACCGGCGCGCCGCCGGCTTTTGCCGTTTAAAACTCGTGAGCGCACACACATGGGCGTGGCCGGCGGCGGCGACGGCCTCAGCAAAACGCTGACGCGTGTCGTCGGATTTGTCGTTGCAGACAACCGCAATGCGTTTGGGATTAAGTGGGGCCAGCGCGGCAAACAGTTTGCGGGCGACGGACAGGCACTCGAACATCGATGGATTCGGTGAAAACGACGCGTAGGTCAGGCCGGGCGAGGTGTTTGTGCCGGGACTGGTGGCGTAGTCCACCGCGTTGCCCGTCGCGCTGCGCAAATGCCGGACAATCGCGTCGAATGGCCGACGTTCGAGCAGTTGCTGCCGTTTCGATTTGGGTTCGATCAAGAACACGTGATCTGCGGTTTTTAGCTGCATTGCAGTAGGGCGACCGGCGTCATTACGCACGATAAGTTTTGTTGCGTTTGGAAGTAACTGGCGCACGTTAATCCTTGACCTAATTTGTTGAATTCTGGATTATACAGATTGTTCTGGCGCCGTCTGGCGCTTTATTCGAAACGCCTTTTTCGCTTGTCATTTCGCCGGTGTCCAGGCACTGGGACGAAGGGATCTTTTTTTATGCGCGACGGTAAATCCAACCCCGATGTTGATCCGGCTGAAACCCGAGATTGGCTCGAGTCGATCGATTCGGTTTTGAAAGTTCACGGCCCCGAGCGGGCGCACTTTCTCATCGACCACCTGGTTGACCACACGCGACGCTCGGGGGCGTATTTGCCGTTTACGCCAAATACCGCGTATCTCAACACCCTGCCGGTGGGCCAAGAGCCCGTCTATCCCGGCGACATAGCCATTGAGAAACGCATTCTGGCCTATCTGCGCTGGAACGCCATGGCGATGGTGGTGCACGCCAACAAGCTCAGTTCTGAGTACGGCGGCCATATCGCGAGCTACGCCTCATCCGCCGTCCTGTATGAAGTGGGCTTCAATCATTTTTGGCGCGCCCGAACGAAAGACTTTTTGGGCGACATGGTGTTTATTCAAGGTCACGTATCGCCAGGTATTTATGCGCGCGCTTTTCTAGAAGGTCGTCTTGAAGAAGAGGATCTATTGCGGTTCCGCCAAGAAGTGGGCGGGGGCGGTCTATCGTCCTATCCGCACCCGTGGCTGATGCCCAATTTTTGGCAGTTCCCCACGGTGTCCATGGGACTGGGCCCGATGATGGCCATCTACCAAGCGCGATTCATGCGCTACATGCAAAACCGAGATTTGCTCAAGTTTCAGGATCGTAAGATCTGGTGCTTCCTCGGCGATGGTGAAATGGATGAGCCCGAGAGCCTCGGCGCCATTACCATGCCGGTGCGTGAAAAACTCGACAATCTGATTTTTGTCGTGAACTGCAACCTGCAGCGTCTCGACGGTCCGGTGCGCGGTAACGGCAAGATTATTCAGGAGCTCGAGGCCGCGTTTACGGGTGCGGGCTGGAACGTGATCAAAGTGGTGTGGGGGTCGCGCTGGGATCCCTTGCTGGCCAAAGACCACAAGGGCCTGTTGCGCAAACGCATGGAAGAGGCCGTGGACGGTGAGTATCAGAATTTCAAAGCGAAGGGCGGTGCCTACACGCGTGAACACTTCTTTGGCAAATACCCGGAGCTCAAAGCCATGGTGGCCAACATGTCCGACGAAGACATTTGGCGACTGAATCGCGGTGGGCACGATATGCAAAAAGTGTATGCCGCCTACGCCGAAGCCATAAAACCCACCGGTCGACCCACTGTGATTTTGGCCAAAACGGTCAAAGGGTTCGGTATGGGGAGCGCCGGCGAAGGGCAGAACATCACGCATCAGAAGAAAAAACTCGACGAGCAGGCGCTGCGCGATTTTCGCGATCGTTTCAATATTCCGGTGAGCGATAAAGACCTGCTTGAAGTCCCTTTTTGCAAACCGCCCAAAGACAGCGACGAGATGAAATACCTCAAGTCGCATCGTGAGCGGCTTGGCGGTTCGCTGCCGGCGCGCACCACATCCGCACCGTCGCTGGAAGTGCCGGCACTGTCGGATTTCGATGTGCAGTTAAAAGGAACCGGCGAGCGCGAAGCATCTACCACCATGGCCATGGTGCGAATTGTCACACAGCTCATAAAAGACAAGAACATCGGCAAGCATATTGTACCGATCGTGCCGGATGAAGCCCGCACCTTCGGCATGGAAGGCATGTTTCGTCAGGTGGGTATTTACTCGTCGATGGGGCAGCTCTACACACCGCAAGACGCCGACCAGCTCATGTATTACCGTGAAGACAAGAAAGGTCAGATTCTTCAAGAGGGCATCAACGAGGCCGGCGCCACGTGTTCTTGGATCGCGGCAGGCACCTCCTATTCCAACCATGGCGTGAGCGCGATTCCGTTTTATCTTTTCTATTCGATGTTCGGTTTCCAGCGTGTCGGTGATTTTATGTGGGCGGCTGCGGATATGCAGGCGCGTGGTTTCTATATCGGCGGTACAGCCGGGCGCACCACGCTCGCCGGGGAAGGATTGCAACACCAAGACGGACACAGTCTGGTGCTCGCGTCCACTATCCCTAACTGTCTCGCCTACGATCCGGCTTATGCCTATGAGCTTGCTGTGATTGTGCAGGACGGTCTGCGGCGCATGCACCAAGAGCAGGAGAACGTGTTCTATTACCTCACGTGCATGAACGAAAACTATCTGCATCCGGCGATGCCTGACGGTGTCGAAGAGGGCATTCTGCGGGGCATGTACCGTCTACGCGAGGGCAGCAAAGGTAAACTGCGAGTGCAGCTTTTCGGCTCAGGCACGATCTTGCGCGAAGTGCTGGCCGCCAGCGATTTGCTGGCTGATGAGTTTGATCTGCCGTCGGACGTATGGAGTGTCACCAGCTACACCGAGTTGCGTCGCGATGGCGCGGAGAAAGACCGCTGGAACATGCTCCATCCCGGCAGCACCCCGCGCAAACCGTATGTTGCCGAATGCCTGGACGGTCTCAATGGGCCCTTTATTGCCGCCAGCGACTACATGAAAATTGTGCCGGATCAAATCCGCAATTGGGTGCCCGGGCGATATTGTGTGCTGGGCACCGATGGGTTTGGTCGAAGCGACGGCCGGGCCGCCTTGCGCCGTCACTTCGAAGTCGACCGCTACTACATTGCGGTGAGTGCACTCAACGCGTTGGCTGAGGAGGGCGCAATCGGGGCCGACAAGGTCAAGGAAGCCATCCGAAAATTTGGTGTGGATGTGAGTAAACCCAACCCGAGTTCGGTGTAGGAGAGCCTTGTGAGTGATCGCATCGAAGTACGCGTACCCGATTTGGGCGATTTCAGTGATGTCGAAGTCATCGAGGTATTGGTCGAACCGGGTCAAACGGTGGACGCCGAAGAGGGCCTTATTACACTCGAGACCGATAAAGCGGCGATGGATGTGCCGTCGCCTCACGCGGGCAAGGTGCTTGAGCTTACCGTAGCGCTGGGTGATACGGTGTCTGAGGGGCACGTGATACTCACGCTTGAAGTAGCGGCCAGTGCCGACGCGGTCGACACCGCCACGGACGACGCGCAGGCGGATGAGGCCATTTCGAATGTGGCCGCGTCGGCGGAACCGTCTTTGGTCAATGTGGCGGTACCCAACCTGGGCGATTTCGACGATGTCGAAGTCATCGAGGTGCTCATGAAAGCGGGCGATCGGGTCGACGTGGATACGCCTCTGCTCACGCTGGAAACCGATAAGGCAACGATGGATGTGCCTTCCGAGGTTAGTGGCACCATCGAGTCGGTGTCGGTTTCGGTCGGCGATCGCGTGTCGGCGGGCGCGGTCGTGGCGACCTGCCTGGCGGACGCAGCGGCGCAATCACCCGCCGCGCCGGCAATCGACGCGACGCCGGCACCCACTCCCGCGCCCGCACCAACAGCGGCTACGTCCAGCCCGCCCGCGCCTGCGACCGGCGCCGCGCCGGCCGCGTTACCCCCGATCAGTGAAGCGACCTTTAAACTCGCGCACGCCAGTCCTGCCGTGCGGAAGTTTGCCCGTGAACTGGGCGTTGACCTTGGTAGAGTGACCGGGTCCGGTGTGAAGTCGCGCATCAGCAAAGACGACGTTAAAGCGTTCGTCAAGTCGGTGATGATGGGCGGGTCGGCCTCGGTGGGATCGGCGTTGCCCGAACTGCCGTCTGTGGATCACGCAAAATTTGGCGACATCACGTTAGAGCCACTGTCGCGTATCCAGAAAATCTCGGGGCCTCGCCTGCACGCCAGCTGGGTCAATATTCCGCACGTAACGCAAAACGATCTCGGTGACTTCACCGCGACTGAGGCGCGCCGCAAAGAAATGAAAGCCGCCGCCGCCGACCAGGATATCAAGCTCACCCCATTGGCATTTGTGGTGCGCGCTTGTGTGATTGGGCTGACCGAATTTCCATTGTTTAATGCATCGCTGTCCGATGACGGTAAAGCGATGGTCATGAAGGACTACATCAATATTGGCTTTGCTGCCGACACGCCAAACGGACTCATGGTGCCGGTGATTCACAACGCCGAGTCACTCGGTGTTCTCGAGATTGCGAAGGCGCTGGGTGAACTCTCGTTGAAAGCGCGGGAAGGCAAGCTTAAGGCTACCGACATGCAAGGCGGTACGTTCACCGTGTCGAGTTTGGGTGGTATCGGTGGAACCTCGTTCACGCCCATTATTAACCCGCCGGAAGTGGCGATACTCGGCGTTTCGCGCTCGGCCATGCAGCCGGTGTACATCGACGGTCAATTTGAGCCGCGACTGATGCTGCCGCTGTCGCTGTCTTATGATCACCGCGTGATCGATGGGGCAAGCGCCGCCCGATTTACCGCGCGCTTGGCCGCGTTAGTCGGTGATATCGACGCACTGGTGTCCGCATGAGCGAACCCACCATCATTCAGGTGCCCGAACTTGGCGACTTCGACGAAGTGGAAATCATCGACGTTCTGGTTCGACCGGGCGATCAAGTTCACAAAGAAGATGCGCTGGTCACACTGGAAACGGACAAAGCGGCCATGGACGTGCCGTCGCCGTTTACCGGGCGGTTGATCGAGGTCAGTGTCAAAACAGGCGATAAGGTCTCGACTGGCGACACCATTGCGCTCATTGCCGTATCGGTGGATGAGGAGCAGGCGCCGCCTGTCGATGAACCCACACTCACGTTGCCCGGGGCGCCCGAGGGCAGCACCTACACCGGTCAAGTGGACAACAAATGTGAGCTACTTGTGCTCGGTGCGGGTGTGGCCGGCTATACGGCCGCTTTTCGCGCCGCCGATCTTGGCATGGACGTCACACTGGTTGAACGCTGGCCATCCTTGGGCGGAGTGTGTCTCAATGTTGGCTGCATCCCATCGAAAGCGCTGCTGCACGCCGCCAAAGTCATCGATGATGCCGCGGCAATGGCCCATCACGGCATCACGTTTGGCGCGCCGAAGGTTGATACCGAAAAACTGGTGAGCTGGAAAAACTCGGTAATCGGTAAACTCACACAAGGTCTTTCGGGGTTGGCAAAGCGACGCAAGGTGCGTGTCGCTCCCGGAGTTGGCACGTTTTTGTCGAGCCATCACATCGAAGTGACCAATTCAGGTGGTAGCGAAGTCATCGCCTTTGAGCAATGTGTCATTGCCGCGGGGAGTGAGCCGGTTAGCTTGCCGTTTATTCCCGACGATCCGCGTGTGATTGATTCCACCGGGGCGCTTGAGCTCGAAGAGTTACCCAAACGCCTGTTAGTTATCGGGGGCGGTATTATTGGGCTTGAGATGGCGGCGGTGTATTCCTCGCTCGGTGTTCAAATTTCGGTGGTAGAACTGACCGATCAGCTCATACCGGGTTGTGATGCGGACTTAGTTAAACCTTTGCATCAGCGCATTAAGAAGCGCTACGAAAACATTTGGCTCAACACCAAAGTGACGCTCGTCGAGAGCAAGTTGGACGGAATGGAGGTCACCTTCGAGCGCGATGGTGAACGCTATGTCGACACCTTTGGGCGTGTGCTGGTGGCCGTCGGTCGACGTCCAAACGGTGCGCTTATTGGTGCCGAAAACGCGGGTGTCACAGTGGATAATCGCGGCTTTATCCCATCGGATCAGCACATGAAAACCAACGTACCGCACATTTACTCCATCGGTGACGTGCGCGGTAATCCCATGCTTGCCCACAAGGGCAGTCATGAAGGCAAGGTGGCGGCCGAGTGTGCACACGGCCTCAAACGGGCCTTCGATGCGCGCGTTATTCCCTCGGTCGCCTACACCGACCCTGAAGTCGCGTGGGTAGGGCTGACGGAAACGGACGCGCGCAACAACAACGTGCCGTATGAAAAAGGAACCTTTCCTTGGGCGGCTAGCGGTCGCGCGTTAGCGCTTGGTGTTGATAGTGGCCTGACCAAGTTGCTGTTTGATCCTGATACGCATCGCGTCATTGGCATGGGGGCAGTCGGTCCACACGCCGGTGACCTGGTGGCCGAAGCGGCGCTGGCCATCGAAATGGGCTGCGATGCCGAAGACATCGGACTCACTATCCATGCGCACCCAACGTTATCCGAGACAGTGGCGATGGCGGCCGAGATGTTTGACGGCTCCATCACCGATTTGATCGCGCCCAAGAAGCGTTAGCGCGCGTTAACGCCAACACTCGCGTGGTGTGGGTGATGGGATGGAGGTAACTATGCATCGACACGCCTATCGGCGTCTGTTCGCTCTCGTCCTGATGAGCGCCATGTTGGCGGGCTGTCAGGTGTCAACGTCACCCCGCTCGGACCACGCATCGCTTGTTGCCGAACCAGCGCGCACCGCTGCGGTCGCCATGCCGGATGAGTACGGTGCGCGAGTGAGCGAAGCCATTTTGCGTCAGGGCGGAAATGCGGTGGATGCCGCGATTGCTGCGGCGTTTGCGCTCGCCGTCACCTATCCCGAAGCGGGCAACATCGGCGGCGGTGGTTTCATGCTCATCCACATCGATGGACGCAATCACTTTTTGGATTACCGCGAAAAAGCCCCGGGTCACGCGTCGCGCGATATGTACCTGGACGCACAAGGGGAGGTGATAGAAAACGCCAGCCTCATCGGTAATCGTGCTGCTGCGGTGCCGGGGACCGTCGCTGGTTTATACGAGGCACACACCCGCTTTGGAACGATGCCCTGGGATGCATTGATCGATCCTGCCATTGAGCTTGCCGAGAACGGTTTTGTGATGCCTGAATCGCTGGCTGAGTCCATCGCCGACATGCGCGAGTGGCTGGGCGATCAAACCAATTTTTTTGATTATTTCGGAGAGGCCAGCGCAGGCGAACGGTTTCGACAGCCCGAGCTTGCTCAGACACTTCGGCGAATTGCGAAGTGGGGGCCCGATGGCTTCTATCAGGGGGTGGTGGCCCAACAACTGGTCGACGCATTGCAACCCAATGGACTCATTTCACTCGAGGATCTTGCGGCCTACGAGGCCGTATGGCGTCAACCGTTGATCGCCGAGTGGCGTGGTTACACACTCGTGTCCGCACCCCCGCCGAGTTCCGGTGGCTTTGCGGTCGTGCAGTTGCTAAAAATGAAAGATGCCTTGGCGCATGAGTTTGAGGGCAAGGCGCACAACTCAGCGCCGTACGTGCACTTAGTCGCTGAAATGGAAAAGCGCGTGTTTGCGGATCGCGCTGAGTATCTTGGTGATCCAGACTTTGTCGATGTGCCAATCGATGCATTGATCGATGACGAGTACATTCAAGCGCGCGCGCACGATGTCAATCCGCGTGCGATCTCCCGTCTGGCCGCGGTGCCGCCGGGGTTTGAGTCGGCGGACACCACGCACTTCTCAATTGTCGATGGGGACGGTAATGCCGTGGCCAACACGTATACGATTAATTGGCATTTTGGCAGCGGTGTTGTCGTCGAAGGCGGCGGATTTTTACTGAACAACGAAATGGATGATTTTAGTGTTAAGCCAGGTGTGCCAAACGTGTATGGGGTCGTCGGCAATTCGGCCAATGCCATCGCGCCACATAAACGCAGTCTGTCTTCCATGTCGCCAACGATGCTGTTGCAAAATGGCGAGGTTGATTTAGTGGTGGGTACGCCCGGTGGCTCGACTATTTTCACCTCTGTGTTTCAGGTTATTGTGAATGTGCTCGACTTCAATATGACCCCGCAGCAGGCGGTGGACGCGAGCCGTTTTCATCATCAACTTCTGCCGCCGGACCTCGTGACGTACAGTCCTAGCCGGCCGCTGCGGCCCGACGTGCAGTCGAGTCTGAGCAAAAGCGGTTATCGCACTGAGCCGCATAGCTGGGAGTTTGGCGATCTGCAGTTAATCGTTCGAGACGGCGAGACACTGATTCCGGCGTCGGATGCCAGGCAGCGTGGCGTGTCGCGCGTGATTGCCTTACCTCGATAGGTGCGGTCGATGACGTCAAGCCGATTGCGTAGCCCGTGGATGTTTCTTGCGCTCATCCTTACGCTCTGTGGCTGTGCGGGGTCGCCCAATCGCCCCGATCTTGCCCGACTCTACGCGCATCAAGCCGACGATTCGGCCATCGTACCCGTAGTGCTGATTCACGGCATGCTCGGCGCCCGCCTGTATAACCATGACACGCAAAATGAAATCTGGCCAGGCTCGCTGCGCCGCTTACTCTTTGACGATTATCGGGCGTTAGAGCTCGACATCAGCCAGCGCGATGCGGTGTTGGTGCCGTCATCCTTAACCCCTTCCGGCATTACCGATGGGGCGGGCGGCCGCGATTTTTATGGCCGCATCATCAAAGTGTTAAGCGGTGCGGGCGGTTATGACATAACTGAAATCGGCACTCCAGCGAACGGCAATCGTCGCCGCTTGTATGTGTTCGACTACGATTGGCGTCAAGATAATGTGTACAACGTACGACGATTGCACGCATTCATCGAAGCGATTCGCCGCGATCACAACGCCGAAGATCTGAAAGTGGATGTAGTCGCGCACAGTATGGGCGGACTCATCACGCGTTACTATGCGCGATATGGCACTCAAGATGTGTTGGATGACAACGCGTTTCCGGTCAATCTGGAAGGCGCAAGTCGATTGCGTCGCGTGGTGTTGTTAGGCACGCCAAACTTTGGCTCGGTGCTGGCGGCGGATATTCTCGACAAGGGAATGCGTGTCGGTTTTGGTACGATCGCGCCCGAAGTTGTCGCCACCTTTCCAAGTGCCTATCAAGTGTTGCCACACGCTTTGCACGCGTGGTTGCTCGATATGCAAGGCGAAGCGCTGTCGCACGATATTTTCGATGTTGAATTTTGGCGCGATCACCAGCTGTCGATTTTCCACCCAAAAGTGCGCCAACGCATTGTCGAGGCAGCGGCCTCACCGGCGCAAGGGCGTGCTCGTTTTGAGGCGTTTGAAGCATTTTTCGATCGCAGTTTGGAACGTGCTCGGCGCTTCACGTGGTCGTTGACCGTCACCCTTGATCAAGTGCCGATTCGTTACGGGGTGTTTGGTGGTGATTGCGCGCTGACGCCCACCCGTATGGTGTTGGAGCCAGTCGACGAGCATCACCACTTACGCCTGGAGCCCAAAGACATTAAACACAAACAACCCGGCATCGACTATGAGCGGCGCATGCTCGAGCCGGGCGACGGTACGGTGAGTAAAGCCTCACTGTTGGCTAGGCAGAGTAGCGATCCGACCATTGCGCGGCATCGTTACAGCTTCTTTCCGCTGGGTTACGCGTTCTTTCTTTGCGAAGACCATCAAACCCTCACAGGCAACATCAGTTTTCAAGATAATTTGCTCAATGCGCTGTTGTCTGCCGACCACAATCAATATTGAACTGCCGGTGCGAACGACGCTCTAAATGAGTGGTATGAACGGTTTCGATACAGGCATGATGCTATTTGACTGAGATTTCGGGTAATCCCCGAAAAAACAGGATTTTGTATCGCGTGTTTTGTGATTGGTTCCTTTGTGAAGTCTTGACAAAACGCTTATGGTCTGTGGAATTAACGTGACATAAAAACGGATGGATTGGTTTATGCGAACACTCGCCATTAGGCTGTTTCTCTTTTCCGCGCTGGCGCTCGCGCTCATGTCGCCGGCATCCGCGGTGGAGCGCGTTGCCTCGGAGGCTCGCTATGTCGAGGAGCCGCTCAGTTTTCGCCAAGCGCTCGATTTTCGCTCGGAGTCCCCGCTGTCGCTGACACGGCTTGATCAACAGAAGCTTGTTGCGGAGGATGCGCAGCGTGCTCAAGCCGGGCAGCCGGTGCGTGTTGCTGTGAAACGAAACGTTCCGGTTCTTGACCGATCTCAAGGCCGATGGACACAGGTAGACGAGACGTCGATCTGGCGACTGGAAGTGAATGCGGGGGACGCTCAGTGGCTGAGCTTTGCCTTTGAGAACGTGTTTTTGCCCCCGGGTGCAGCGCTCTTTGTCTACAGCGATGATCATCGTCAACTGCTTGGTCCGTACACCGAAGCCGACAACAAGTCGCACAAGAAACTTTGGACCGCCATGATCGAAGGGCAATCGGCGGTGATTGAAATTAACGTGCCCACTCGTATGAAACCCTTTTTGACGTTTGATCTTAAGAGTGTCAATCATGGTTACCGCGATTTGAAATCGCTGAGTACACCCAAAGCGGGCGCGTGCAACATTGATGTTGTGTGTCCGCAAGGGGATGATTGGCGCGATCAGATTCGATCGGTTGCGCGCTACATCTTCGATAGCCAAGGCGGCACGTTTACCTGCACGGGCAATATGGTCAACAACGCAACTGGCGATCGCAAGCCGTATTTTTTAACGGCCAGCCACTGTGTGTCGACAGCAGCCGAAGTGCAGTCCATGGTGCTGTTTTGGAATTTCGAAAAATCAATGTGCGGCGGACCCAACGACGGTTCTCAAGCGCAGAGTCAGAGCGGCGCGACACTGTTGGCCACGATCGGTAGTTTGGATGGTCCAGAGCCACGGTTTGATATGACACTGGTCGAACTGGATACGACGCCGCCGGATTCGTTCAATGTTCGTTGGACCGGTTGGGACACCACGGACACCACGCCGAGTTCAGGCGTGAGTATTCACCATCCCGACGGTACAGAAAAACGCATTAGCGTTGACTCAGGTCCAATCATTAACACCAATTTTGGTTCCACCGCGCCCAATCCCAATAGCGTGCATATTATGATCGCGGCTTGGGACGAGGGCACAACAGAGGGTGGCTCATCCGGCTCTGGTTTTTGGAACCAAGACCAGCGTCTGGTTGGGGTGCTGTCTGGTGGTGGTGCGTCGTGTGACACGCCGGACGCACCCGATTTTTATGCCCATCTCGCGTCACATTACGATGTGGGCACAACGTCAGCGACGCGGCTGAAAGCGTGGCTCGATCCGGATGATACGGGCATCACGCTAGTAGATGGTGTCGACGCATGTGACCCACCGACGGTCTCGTTCTCCATTAATCCCAATCCGGCGCAGGCCAATGAACTTGTCACCTTCACATCCACCGTGTCGGGCACGGGACCGTTCACCTATGCCTGGGATTTCGATGGGGACGATGTGGTGGACAGCACACTGCCTTCGCCAACACACACCTATACCAGCGCCTACGTGGGCAATGTGACCCTCGAGGTGACGGCAACCCAAACCTGCACCGCGAGCAGCTCGCGCAGCATTATTGCGTTTCCACCAGGCGGCAATAGCCCACCAGAAGCCGTCGCCACCATCACATCGGCCACGGCCGATGAACGAACGACGGTGCAACTTGACGCATCCGGCAGTAGCGATCCGAACGGCGATGCACTGACTTATTCCTGGCGGCAGTCTGCGGGGCCGAATGCGACCATCGCAAACAGCTCGGCGGCGGTCACAAACGTCACGCTGCCCGACATTACGGGAGATACCTCGGCGACATTTGAAGTGACGGTCACCGACGTGTTTGGTGCGTCGGACATCGCGACGGTCACGGTCAGTATTGTGAATGTGAATCGCGCGCCAACGGCTACCGTCTCGCAGGTGGTGCTGTCAGCCAACGAGGGCGCGTCGGTCATGCTCAACGCGGTTGCCAGCAGTGATCCCGATGGCGACGCCGTAACGTTTGCCTGGAGCCAGACCGCCGGCCTGGCCGTAACGCTCAACAATCCGACGTCAGCCACCGCCTCGTTCACGGCGCCTGAGGTCTCGGCGGCCACCAGTCTGACTTTCAGCGTGACCGTTACCGATCCGGGTGGGCTGTCCGATTCGGCCAGTATGAGCGTGACGGTTAACGATACAACACCACCACCCAGTAGTGGCGGCGGCGGTGGCGGCGGTGGCGCCGCGGGAATGTTTGGGTTGTTGCTCGTGTTGTTTGCTGCCGTGCGTCGCCACAGGCGATGGTCACCGCTTGTGGCCGGTGTCGCGCTCGTTTCACTCGGCGCCTGCAGTACACCGGACACGAACTACGACGAAGTGCCTACCGGGGTGTCGGTGCAGTCTGCCGACGCTGGCGACGTCCTGACGCTGACCCTGCGAGACGGTCGCAAGCAGACCGCGCGAATCACGGACGCACAGACCGTGCGCGCGATAGCGACCGCGTTTAATGAACGAGAGCGCCGCTACGAAAAAATTAAACCACTGTTTGAATACGAACTCGAAATGGACATGGATGGCCAAACGCAAACCTGGCTAGTCAGTCCCAAAGGCTATGTTCAGCAAGCCGGATCCTATGAGTTATACCGAGTCGACATGGCGACATTGGCCCCGCACATGCGCTAAGGGCATCGCGCTCACGAGGCGCGGGAACCTGCTCCCCTGTGTCGATGTCTTAACTAACGTCATCAAGACACGACACACTATTTGGGGGGAAATATGAATCGACTCGCACACAGTGCCGCCTTGCTGCTGTGTTGTTCGCTCGTCGCCTGCGCGACCGCGAACAACGCACCGACGGCTAGCAACGAGATCGCCCAAGTTGGCGATCAACTCGCCGACCAGGCGCAAGCCGCCTATACGGCCGAAGATTGGCCCACCACCGCGCGGCTGTATACGCAGCTCACGCAATCCGACCCCACCAACGTGCGCTATTGGTATCGATTGGCCGTGGCGCAACGTTACATAGGCCAACTCACTGACGCGCTCGACTCACTTCAACAGGGCGTGAATCATGGCCTGCCCGTTTCCTACGCCGATTACGAACGCGCCAAAGTCGCGGCAACCCAAGGGCAGGCCGACAACGCGATCCGCTTATTGCGCTCGGCGGCGGCAGCGGGTTTGTCGGGTCAACAGCGTGTGCTCGACAACGAGCAGCTTGCCGCTTTGGTCGGTACGGCCGGATTTGATGATGTCCTAGACCAACTCGAGGCGAATGCCAATCCGTGTCGCGCTGGCGAGTTTCGGCATTTCGATTTTTGGCTTGGCACCTGGGATGTGGCCGACGCAAACGGCACTCCAATGGGTCGTAACACAATTTCATCGAAAGAAAACGGCTGCCTTATTCTTGAAGAGTGGCAAAGTGCGTCCGGCGGCACCGGCATGAGCATGAACTACTACGACGTTGTGTCGAGCGAATGGACGCAGGTGTGGGTGAGTCCGGGTCTTCAGTTGCGGATCACCGGTGGTCTTATTGAGGGTTCGATGGTGCTCGAGGGTGTGGCACACACGTTGCAGCAAGGTCTCACTCGCCCGTTTCGTGGCACGTGGACGAAGCTCGAGGATGGACGTGTGCGCCAGTTTTTTGAACAGCAGGATGCCGCCGGCAACTGGACGCCTTGGTTCGAGGGGTTCTATACAAAACGCGCAACGGCCACCGAAAAAAATGACGGATAGACGCGTCGGCGACGCGTGGTGATCACGCAACGCACCATTACCGCAAATGCCTTTAATTAGGCACTGGCTGCGCGAGCGGGGCTCCGTTTAGTCCGTTCTACTCGCTGTTCGGCGTATCGCCGGTTTCGGCGTCACCCTCGCTTTGTGATTATACTGTCGTGGAAAGAAAGGATGCGGGCCAATTGCCAACGTATCCGATTACGACATTCTCATTTGGGAGGGAAGCATGCAAAGACGCACAACAATAGGATTTTGTTTGGCTATGTTGCTGACACTGTCAGCGCAGGCCGCCGAACTCAGCTATTCAGGTGAAGTGACCGATGTAACGGGCGCGTTCGTCGCGTTAACGCCGGTCGGAACGGAAGTGGGTGGACCGATTGAAGTCGATGATGCCGCGTTGGCAGCCGGCAGCATCGGCATTGCTGATATCACGAGCATCAACGTCAACGTGGGCGGCTTTTGTTTTGCCACGGGTGGTGGCGATTGCGGTGGAGTGGGCGCACCTGTGCCGATCACGAGTATCGACAGCGCGGCGATTACTGGTACCTCCGGTATACTCGGTGGTTCCTTTTCGGTGACGGCGTTTTCACCGACGTTTATGGTGTCGATTCCGATCGAATTTGATCTGGACAACGGCAGTTTTTCCGCGGATGGCGATGCGCTCGGAACGGTCGCCGGCATTGGTATGCTCGAAGCGGCTGCGCCTCCGGCTGATACGGACGCCGATGGTGTGGGTGACTTAACCGACAACTGCACGTTAGTGCCGAACCCCGACCAAATCGACACCAACGGTGATGGTATTGGCAATCGCTGTGACGCCGATGTCAACAATGACTGCATTATCAATTTCATCGACATTTCGATGTTTACGCCACGTTTTAATACAGCGACTGGTGATCCAGGTTATGATCCGGATTACGATATTGACAGCAGCGGCTCGCTGAACTTTGTCGATTATATTGCCTACACCAGCAACTTTCAGATGACGCCTGGGCCAAGCGCCACGCCGTGTGGTGTGCCGTCTCAGTAGTAAGGCGCTACAACGAAAAAGCCCCGCTCGCGAGCGGGGCTTTTTTTTTGCTTCTCATCAACCCGTAGGGGTGATGTGCTGGACGTGAATAGCAACGCCTCAGTCAAAGTACTTTTTGAGCAGGTGATCGAGACTCAGTTTACCCGCGCCGCCGAAGAGCAACGGCAAGAACATAATCAGATAAAGCAGCGGCAGCTTGTAGTTGCCTGAGCCATTCTTATTGCTAATCGCATAGCCTTCCCAGAATTCGGACAGCGAGGAATAGCTCTCGGGCCAATGCACGGCCATAGCCGCGACGATGGTCAGAATAATAAGCGTGGCGCTTGCTGGAAAGGAATTTCACATTTTCAACTATCGTGAAGCTATGATACGCCACCTTCCTCTCGCTCCGCTCGCTCACGGTGGCAATAAGAATCGTTCACGAAATAGAATCTCTAAATAACGCGATCATGTCCGAAACTTTCTGTTATCACAATCACGGAAATTTTTCAAATCACGCCATCACGCTATTACTTTTCTTATATCCAGCCATGGCGCAAGTAAAAGGGAGGCTCCTAAATGCCGCCACGTCAAATCAGCGAGTAGCGGAAAAAAGGGGAGCGGTGTAAAAAAG
>JBCCHD010000029.1 GCA_039028935.1 Pseudomonadota bacterium
GTCGACGAACGTCACCATCTGCGTCTTGTTGGCCAGCTCCAGACCATCGATGATCTTGGCGGTCGCGCCATCGCCGAGCGCAGCGAGACGCTCGATGGCTTTCTCGGCTTCCGGCGTATCGTGATGACGCAGGGTAATAAGCTGGTTGACCAGTTTATCCGCGCGCAGACCGCTAAAAAGTTTCATCGACACCTTCAAAAGTCGGAGCTGTGTGACGCGTGGCGAGTGTCAGCGCTCGCCGCGCGCTCCCTGGAGGACCGCAAGCGCGGCCGACTGTCCATAATCTCGCGTAATAGTAACAAATATATCAACTTCTTATGGCATCGAATGTGATATTTTTTGACCTAGCGCACAGGTCGACGAGCCGCTGTCGCCGCCATGCTGGCCAGCAGGTCGCAAGGCGCGTATAACAGGTCGCCGAGTGGCCGGTGCATTTAGACCGGTTTAAGCCGTTATCGCCCGTTTTTGCTCTTTCTGGAGGTGTGCATACGCATGGAATCGTCATTGGAAACCTGGCGAGCGCCCCTGCTCGAACTCACGCTGGCACCGTTCGATGAGCCACTGTCGAGTTTGGCCACCGTGTCGGTCAATCAGACCGCTGAGGCGCCGAGGCTGGCGATTGAGTTTGGCGTACCGGTGGCGCGAAGTGAGGCGGCGCTGCGCGAGCAGATTGCCGAGAGTCTCCCCGCCCTCGATCAGTCTCAGCTCGATCTGTCCTTCCAAATCAAAACGCACGCCGTGCGGCGCAATCTCAAGCCGCTGGGCGACATTCGCAATATTATCGCTGTCGCCTCGGCCAAGGGCGGAGTGGGCAAGTCGACAACGACGATTAATCTTGCGCTGGCGTTAGCCAGCGAGGGTGCCCGGGTCGGCGTGCTGGATGCCGATATCTACGGCCCGAGCGTACCGCGCATGTTGGGCGTTGCCGACAGTCGGCCGCGCAGTGACGACGGCAAAATCATTCAACCGGTCGAAGGGCATGGGCTCAAGTGCATGTCCATCGGCTTTTTGGTCGATGAAGATCAGCCGATGGTCTGGCGCGGTCCAATGGTGACGCAGGCGCTGAGGCAGCTTTTGAACGACACGGCCTGGGGTGAGCTGGACTATCTCATCGTTGACATGCCCCCCGGGACGGGCGACATCCAACTCACGCTGTCGCAGCAGGTGCCGGTCAGCGGCGCGATAATTGTCACGACACCACAGGACATCGCGCTGCTGGACGCGCGCAAGGGGCTGAAGATGTTCGAAAAGGTGGAAGTGCCGGTGCTCGGCGTGATTGAGAATATGAGTGGTTATTTGTGCCCCAAATGCGGACATGAGGCTGACATTTTTGGGTCGGGTGGCGGTGAGCTCATGGCGCATGCGGATTCGGTGCCGTTTTTAGGTGCGGTGCCGCTCGATATTCGCATTCGTCAAGAGCTCGACGCGGGCCACCCGACGCTGATTCAAGACCCCGATGGGGAATTGGCCACTCGCTATCGACACATGGCGCTCAAAGCGGCGGCGAAACTTCGCGCGGGTGGCACCGATTACAGTCGGCTGTTTCCCAATATCGTGGTGGAGAACAGCTAGTTCCGCCGTTCGCGGCTCGATCGGTGCGTCGCCGGCACGTTCAATTTGCGCATCAAGTTAGTGTAAGATCGCGGCGGTTCGGTTACCACGCGGACCGATGCGTAATACCGGGTGTGGGATGATCTTTTCTTAACGAGGACACAGTGTGACCATTAAAGCTGACCGCTGGATACGCGATATGGCCGAGAATCACGGCATGATCGACCCCTTCGAACCGGGTCAAATTCGCACTGTCAACGATCAAAAGGTGATTTCGTATGGCACGTCGAGCTATGGCTATGACGTGCGCTGTGCGGAAGAATTTAAGATCTTTACGAATATCAATTCGGCAATTGTCGATCCGAAATCATTTGATTCGAGCAGTTTCGTCGATATGAACAGCAGCGAATGCATCATTCCACCGAATTCATTCGCCCTGGCCCGCACCGTGGAGTATTTTCGTATACCGCGTAACGTGTTGACAATTTGTCTTGGCAAATCGACGTATGCGCGCTGTGGCATCATCGTGAACGTCACACCCCTGGAGCCGGAATGGGAAGGCCACGTAACGCTCGAATTTTCCAACACCACGCCGCTGCCGGCGCGTATTTATGCGAACGAGGGTGTGGCGCAGATGTTGTTTTTTGAGTCAGACGAAGAGTGTGAGACGTCCTATGCCGACCGTGCGGGTAAGTATCAAGGACAAAAAGGGGTGACGCTGCCGCGGGGTTAGTCCCACTCTGACAGGCCTCGAAGACGGCGTGCGGGCGTGGATCGGGCGCCGGCCTAGCGCTCTGTTGGCGCTTGATTGTCGTCGTTGACCGTATCGATCTCCGCCGGCGTTTTTTCCGGTGTCTCGTCACCGTCATCGACGGTGTTCTGGCTAGACGAATGACCGCCACTCACAGCGTCGGCCACGCCAGATTGAATCCGTGTCGCCGTGAGCACCGTACGGGGTTTGTCGTTTTTAAACTGCGCCATTTTCACGGTCGCGAAATCATGCTCTTTGGCAAGCCAAATGTGATAATGACGGGACGACCCCTCGCGCTGTTGTTTAATCTTGATGGTGTGAAAGCGGCCAGCGGGCGTATCCAGCAGCTCTTCACCCAGCGGCGTATAGCGATAGACTTTGATCGCGTCGCGATCGAGAAGCCGGTAGGTCTCGCGCATAGCGTTTTCGCCTAGGTCGCGCATGAGTAGCGCTTGTAACGCCAGCCGATCCGCCAGAGGGTGATCAAGTTCTAACTCAAACGTTTCCTCCTTGTATCGGCTCACTGCGCGACCGACTTCCCAATCAAATTCGATCGCACGGTTGCGCTTACCTGAGCTTGAACCATCGTCAAACTCGTAATCGATACCCCGCATGTCGTTGTCGCCGGTAAATTCAAAACGCGAATGCTCAATTACCGGCGCACGTCTTAATAGTGCGGCGAAGCCACGTGGGTGCGTGGTTGACGACATGGAAAACGAATCGCGGTTGATGCGCGTGAGCATGACGGTCGACTCGGCAACGCGCGCGCCGGAGTAATGAACGTCGTACACCGCAATAAACGGGGTGGGGCGGTCACCCGCTAGGGTTGATGCGGCGACAAACAGCGTGAGAATGAGCAGAATGTGGCGCTTGGGATCAATCATCGCGAATCCATGAGTTTGTTTGCTCGTCGACGCGGCCACGCAATGGTACGTCCAGCGCCACGTCATCGAGCCAGGCTCTTCCTTCCTTTTGCCGCAGTCGCCCGTGTGCAAACCAGTCAATGACCGTGGGGTAAAGCACTCGCTCGGCGCGCTGAACGCGCGTGGATAACGACGCGGGCGTATCGTCATTTTCTACCGTCACGACCGCCTGTGCAATCAAAGGGCCGCCATCGAGCACGTCATTGACAAAATGAACCGTGCTGCCGTGTTCCGAACGTTGGTCGGCTAACGCCCGCGCATAGGTATCCAGTCCTGGATAAAGCGGTAGCAGTGAGGGGTGAATATTGAGAAGTCGGCCATCGAATGCGCGCACAAAGTCGGGACTGACAATGCGCATAAAGCCGGCCAACACCACCAGGTCCGGATCGGTGCGTTCAACCGCCTCGAGCAGAGCCGCATCAAACGCCGGGCGCGAAGCAAACGTGGAATACGGCACGCAATGCGTGGTGATACTGCGTTGGTGAGCGCGCTCAAGACCATAGGCGTCGGGATTATCACTGATCACGTGTGTGATGGCGACGCGTTCGTTGGTGGCGGCCTCGATCGCGGCGAACGTCGTCCCGCCGCCGGATAATAAAATAGTGGTTCGCATCGGAAGCGATGAGGTCAAGTTAAGACTCCAACATCAACGCATCGCCGTTGCGCGCCGCGACTTCTCCGATCTGCCAGGCGTGCTCGCCGGCATCGGTGAGTTGCTGGATGGCATCGTCTGCTCGGTCGCCGGGCACAAAAACAGTCATGCCCACACCGCAGTTGAAGGTGCGCAGCATTTCGTGATGCGCAATGTTGCCGGTATCTTGCAGCCAACGGAAGATATCGGGCATGGCCCAGGTCGATTCATTAATCACGGCGCAGACCGCGTCGGGTAAAACACGCGGAATATTTTCCAGCAAACCACCACCGGTGATGTGCGCCAATCCATGAACCGGCATTGCGCGGAATAAACTGAGTAACGGTTTCACATAGATACGAGTAGGGGCCAATAGCTCGGCGACGGGCGGCGCATCAAGGCCTTCATCACGTGCCATATCGAGAAGCTTGCGAATGAGCGAGTAGCCATTGGAGTGCGGACCACTTGAGCCGAGCGCAATGATCGCATCACCCACGCCAATCTGGCTGCCTGTAATGAGTTGATCCTTTTCCACCGCGCCGACACAAAAACCCGCTAAGTCGTAGTCGTCATTGGCGTACATGCCGGGCAACTCGGCCGTTTCGCCGCCGATTAGCGCCGCGCCGGCAATCTCGCATCCTTTCGCGATACTCGAGATGACCTCACTGGCGGTATCGACGTCAAGATGACCGGCGGCATAGTAATCCAGAAAAAAGAGGGGTTCAGCCCCTTGGACAATCAGGTCGTTGACGCACATGGCAACGAGATCAATGCCCACGCCGCGATGGTCGTTGTGCGCCAAGGCGAGTTTCAGTTTGGTGCCGACCCCGTCGGTGGCGGCGACCAGCACGGGTTGTCGATAGCGCGCCACATCCAGCTCAAAGAGAGCGCCAAAACCGCCGAGACCGGAGAGCACGCCAGGTCGTCGCGTGGCGGCCACGCGCGGTTTAATGCGCTCAATGAGCGCGTTTCCAGCGTCGATGTCGACGCCGGCACTTCGATACGTGACTGGGGTTTTTGTCGTCATGCTGATTGTGGTTTCGCTAGATTGGGTTGAGTGAGGCGTGAGCCGACGGGCGGTTCACGGGTTTATTGGCAAATCCGTTGCGTGCATTGTAGGCGTTTCCAAGCTCGAATTAGCGTTGCCAATGTGCGCCTCGTTGACCCATGTCATGGCGCAGTAAAACGGCAAATCCAGTGCCAGGCAGTGCCTGCTGAGCGCTTTTTTAACGCGCCGCTAGTACCCATCTTCAAATGGCGGGTAGAATGGCGTAATTGTACACTACGCGGTCGCCGCGCGCGGGACCGGGGAGCACGAACTTGTCGTATCCGAAATGCTCGATTGGCCTACGCTGGGCCGTGTGTCTGGTGCTGGCTGTCGTTGGGTCAGCGAGCGTGGCGGCACCCGCGGGCAATCTGTTTGCGGCCGAGGTGCCGATCAGCGAGCGAACGCAGGACGCTCAAAAAGCCGCAATGCGTCAGGCGCTTGCCGTTGTCATGGTCAAAGTCTCTGGTAGCCGGTCGATCGCCCGACAAGCCAATGCACAGTTGATTCTTGACGATGCTCAGGGCTTCGTGCAGCAATATCGCTACACGCCAAACAATACGCTTCTCGTTGCGTTCGATGGGCGCAAGCTTCAAGCCGATATGCGCACTGCGGGACTGCCCGTATGGGGGGCCGATCGGCCTGCCACGCTCGTCTGGCTGGCGATCGATCGCGGTGACGGCGAGCGCCAGCTAATGTCCGCCGCGGATCAGGGCGAGATCCGTACTGAAATCGAAACGCTTGCCGCCGCCCGTGGCATTCCGTTGGTCTGGCCACTGTATGATTCCACTGATCGCGCCCAAGTTGAGGTGGCGGATGTCTGGGGTGGTTTCACGGATAACATTGTGGAGGCATCCCGACGCTACGGAACGGAGGCCGTGTTGGTCGCGCGCATGAGCCAAGGCGCATCCGGTTCACTCTATGGAACATGGGCGCTGAATCTTGAGGGCGAAGCGGATAACTGGCGCGGTAACTTCGAGAACAGCATCAACCGTCTCGCTGATTTTTACGCGCAGCGTTTGGCGGTTTCGGCGGCGGATGGGCCCGCCACGCGTGTGCCGATGACGATCAGTAACCTCACGAGTGCCACCGCGTATGCCGAGGCGATTAATACCGTGCAGAAACTCAGTGCGGTGGAGCGCATCGATGTGGTTCAGGTCATGGGCGATCGCGTGGTGCTAGAGCTCAGTCTGCGCGGCGACGCCAACCAGGTTAGTCGGGCACTCGGCCTCAGTCGATCTTTGCGACCGGATCCGGACAGTGCCGGTACGCTCGCGTATCGCTTCGGTCGCTGATGCTCAAACATATCCCAAATCTGTTATGTGTGGCCCGGATTTTTTTGGTGCTGCCGCTGCTCATGCTCATGTTGGAGGGCGAGTACTTTTGGGCGTTCGTTATTTTTGCGGTGGCCGGCATTACCGACGGACTCGATGGGTTTTTGGCGCGACGCTTCAATTGGCGCTCTCAGCTTGGCGCAATCCTAGATCCGATTGCCGACAAGTTTCTGATGGTGTCTGTTTTTTTAGTACTGGCCGCGACCGACATGGTACCGGTGTGGCTCGCGCTGCTGGTGATCGGTCGCGATTTGCTCATCGTCACAGGTGTGGTGTGTTACCGCACGCTCATAGGACCGGTGGCGGCGGATGCCTCGATGGTGAGCAAGTTCAACACGCTCGTGCAGCTGGTTTTTGTGCTCGCGGTACTGGCCAACGCGGGCACCGGCGTGCCGCGCGAACTTTGGGTGACGTTTCTCGGCGCCATTGTTGCGGCAACGACCTTGGTCAGTGGACTGGATTATGTGCGCGAAGGCATTGTGCGCGTGTGGGCTAACAACGATTCGGGATTGGAAGGAAAAGGAGAAGCCACGTGAGTGACCAACGACTGATCACACTCGCGCTGATTGCGGCAGGAGGGTGGCTGCTACTGCAACTGGCGCCCATTCTAACGCCGTTTGTTGCCGCTTTTTTGTTGGCGTATCTGGGTGATCCGCTGGTCGATCGACTGGAAACCTACAAACTCAAACGCACTCCTGCGGTGATGGTGACGTTCTGTCTGACGTTTTTGTTTCTCGGCGCGGTGTTTTTTCTTCTTGTCCCAATGGTGAAGAGTCAGGGTTCTGCGCTGGCCTCAAAACTGCCCGAATACGTGCGCTGGATCGAGAGCCATTGGATGCCCACGATCGTGGAGTGGATCGGTGCGAATACCGACGGCGAATCACTGGGCCTGGCGGCGGTTTTAAGCGAATACGGCGATAAGATCGCTCAGGTTCTGACCGGTGCATTGGGCACAGTTGGGCGATCAGGTGGCGCGCTGTTTACCGGTCTGTTCAACATTATTCTTATCCCGGTACTGTCGTTTTACTTGCTTCGAGATTTTGACGTGATCGTGCAAAGAGCCGGGCGCTTAGTGCCGCCGAGTCGGCGCAAGCGGGTATTTTTGATCGCGCGCGAATCGGATGTTGCTCTGAGCAATTTTTTAAAAGGCCAAACGGTGGTCATGCTGGGCCTGGCGGTGATCTGGTCGGTTGGACTGACGATCGTCGGACTGGATCATGCGCTTGCGATCGGTGTGTTGTCCGGAATCTTGAGCTTTGTGCCGTATCTGGGTCCGGCGGTGGGTGTCATTCTCGGTGGCATCTCAGCGCTCGTGCAAGGATCTGATCTGTGGATGTTGGCGGGCGTTGCGGTGGTCTTTGTGGTGTCGCAGGGCATTGAAAATTATTTCCTAACGCCCAAATTCGTCGGTGACCGGATTGGGTTGCATCCCGTTATGGTGATTTTCTCGGTCATGGCGGGTGGGCAACTGTTTGGCTTCTTCGGTGTGCTGCTGGCGCTGCCGGTTGCGGCGGTTGTTACGGTATTCGTGCGGCATTTTTATGAGTGGTATGGCGAGACGCCCGCTGTCGCGACAGACCAACCACCACCCCGTTCCGCGGGGGTGGCAGGGAGTAATACCACTGCCCCCTTTGATGCCGCATCGGGTGCCATCGCCTCGGTCGAGTTACCGAACACCGAGGACGCCGATTTATCGAACGTGACGGAATCGCCGCCGCCGCGTAAGACGGACGCCGATCCTCCCGATGCGTGACCAGCAGTTGCCGCTACGCGTCAAGCTTCCCGACCATGCGGTGTTCGACAATTTTTATGCGGGACCGAATGAGGAGCTGGTCGCGTATCTTTGTGATCAACCGCAAGCGATGACATGGGTATGGGGCGAGCCGTCGACCGGCAAAACCCATTTGCTGCAAGCGTCGGCCGCGCGCTTTTCGCAGTCAGCGTATTTGCCGCTAGCCGACGTGCAGCACTATGGGCCGCGCATACTCAGTGGGTACGGCGCTTTTGATCAAGTGTGTTTGGATGACCTTGATCAGGTGGTAACCGATGACGCCTCGTCTTGGGAAGATGCCTTGTTCGAGCTGTTTCAAGATCTCAGCGAACGCGGCGCGACACTCATCGTGGCGTCACGCGCAGCGCCCCAGAACGTGGCGCTCTCGATGGCGGATTTGAAATCGCGCTTGTTGTCGGGGCCCGTTTATCGCCTACAGGTACTCGATGATGACGAGCGACTCAAAGCGATGCAGCTGCGCGCGTGGCGACGCGGTCTAAAACTGCCGGATGCCACAGGGGAGTATTTGCTCAAGCGCTTGCAACGCGACATGAAGAGTCTCTGTGACTTTTTGGATCATTTGGATACCGCCTCACTGGTGCGTAAAAGCAAGCTTACAGTGGCATTGGTTAAGGCGACGCTCGACGCTCGGCAAGACGCGCATTCAGCGCCTGGAGCACAAATTTAAGAATCGCTAGATAGACGAGCGCCAGGCCGAGCACGACACCGGCCATCACGCGCTCGTCTGCCACGGCAATGTGCGTGATCGCGAACGCGACGTACAGCATGAGCACCAGCGCGGCATAAAAAAACGGCTTGGGTTGCAGCGTCGCCATGCAGGCGAGCGACACGATCAGCGGTACCAGCGACACGCCAATCACGACCACCGGCCAGTCGGCCTGCCAGCCCAATACACTCCAAGTTGTTGCGACGCCGGCAAACAAAACTAGGCCAGCCGCTATCCAATGGATGGGCCTCATGATGAACGACCGGATTGCAGTTTCAGCGCGAGCGTTGCCAGTCGTTTGCCAAGCGCTCGGCAAAGGGCCTTTTCATCGTCGCTCATGTCGCTTTGCGAACTGTAAAAACTGGGTCCATACGGTGTGCCGCCGGTAATCGTTTTCATGAGCGCTTTTTCAGTGTAGGGCAAGCCGGTCATCAGCATGCCGTGATGGAGTAAGGGCAGCATCATCGACATGAGCGTGGTCTCTTGTCCGCCGTGAATGCTTGAGGCGGACGTAAACACTCCCGCGGGTTTATCGATCAGTTCGCCGCTGAGCCACAGTGACGAAGACGTATCAATGAAATACTTAAGAGGCGCCGCCATATTACCGAAACGAGCCGGTGAACCGAGTGCTAACGCACTGCACATGCGAAGGTCGTCGAGCGTGGCGTAGGGCGCGCCGGCGTCTGGAATGGCCGGTTGCGTGTCTTGCGTGTCGAGTGCCGGTGACACGGGGGGGACGGTTCGAAGACGTGCCTCTATACCCTCCATCGATTCGATGCCGCGCGCAATGAGCTGCGCCATCCGTTCTGTGGCGCCAGTGCGAGAATAGTAGAGCACTAAGACAAACGGTGTCATGGCAACAGGCGCTCGATATTCTCGATGGGTCGACCGATACGGGCTTGGTCGTTGACCACAACAATCGGTCGCTGCATTAAGGCCGGTTGCGCGATCAGCAGTGCGATTATGTCTTCGCGCGACAACGACGCCGCATCCCGCTCGAGCGCTTTGAACAAGGGATCCGATGCACGTACCAATGCGATGGCTGGCTCATCGAGTTGGTCGAGTAGACGATTGAGCGCAGCGTCGTTGAGGGGCTGGTTCAGATACTCGACGCAGGTATGCGCCACCCCGCGTTCGGCCAATAACGACTGGACCGCACGCGACTTTGAGCAACGCGGATTGTGGTAGAGCACAACAGACATAGGGATCCTTTTGTGTGAGCCGCTTATTATAGGCCGGAGCTTGACCTAATCGCGACGCGTTTGCTAGTTTGCTCGCATCTAGGTCTAGGCAGGTGGCTGTATGCGCGCTTTGGTGGCGTCAAGGTTTCGTTGGCTCAAAGTTGGGTGGTTGCTCGTGGCGCTCGGTTTGGGTGCGTGTGCAACCAATCCGCCGTACCAGGAAATGAGTGATGCCCGTCAGGCGGTGGCCGCTGCCGAAGAGGCCGGTGCTCGCGAGACAAGTCCCTATCTGTTTCGCCTAGCCAATCGACATCTTAGCAATGCGCGCACCGCGATGAAGGAACGACGGTTTAACGCGGCGCGTAATGAAGCCGTACTGGCTCACCGCAAAGCGACCGAAGCGCTTGACGAGTTGCAAACGTCGGATCGCGATTAGGGCGACGCATTCGCGACATCGCGTTGGCCGGTTTTGCATCGAAAAGGCGACCAACATGACCATTCCCTCTACTCACCAGTGCCGACGAATGCGCGTGACCGGGCGCGTGCAGCGCGTCGCTTTTCGCGCGCACACAGCGCGCGAGGCGCTTAGGCTCGGACTCGTGGGTTCGGCGACAAACCAAACGGATGGCAGTGTTGTCGTGATCGCTCAGGGATTGCCGACGCAACTCGATGCGCTGGTGGCGTGGCTCCATAAGGGGCCTGCGCTCGCGCGTGTCGAGGCGGTGGAGTGTGACACCATTGAAGTGGATCCGACGCTTGACGGTTTTGCGCGTCGATAAGGTCGGTGGACTGTCGGTGCCGCTAGCGCTTGTACCAGCGCTCGCGCAGTCGCTTGAGTACCTTGTCCGAGTACACACGTCGACCAACACTGCCATTGTAGCGCGCCAGTCCTTTGGCCAAATCACCGCGTTCGCGATCGATATACAAGCGCAGTATGGTGCAGCCAAAACGCAAATTGGTGGGCACATCGAACAGGTTGTCGTCCGGCCGCCCAATTTCTTTGAGCCAGAACGGCATGATTTGCATCATGCCGCGGGCACCCGCGTACGACAGCGCATAGCGATCAAAATTACTTTCAATATCGATCACGGCGAGAATCAACTCGGGCGGTAAATCAACGCGGTGTGCTTCCGCGTGAACGAGTTTGAGCAAGTCCAGCCGCTCTTTGTCGTCAGGCATTTTGCGTTTGAGTCGATGGGACATATCGACCAGCCACACTTGCGCGTCGTACTGGTCCTCGAACGTCGAGGAATCGTTGACCGCCTCGCGGAGTAACGCCCGGAACGACTCGTCCGGTCGCTCGGTGGTGGCTGACCACACGGGCAATGTGGCCATCAGCGCCAAACCACACACCAATGCCTTGCGTAGGCATTGGCCGGACGGCGATGGTTGGTGGGCAAGGTAGGTCATATCAGTCCAGGATGGATTTGAGCTCCGTGGCGTCAATATCCCGCGGTTTATCGTCGCTCCGTCCCTTGTACTCGAGCGTGCCGGCATCAAGGCCGCGATCGGTGACAACCAGGCGGTGTGGAATGCCCAATAATTCCATGTCCGCAAACTTGATTCCGGGACGTGCGTCACGGTCGTCCAGCACCACTTCGTACCCGTTTTCAGTAAGTTGTTGATAGAGCGCGTCGGCGGCCTCACGCACGCGTATCGATTTGTGCGCATTCAGCGGCACGATGGCGATTTGAAACGGCGCGAGTGCCTCGGGCCACAAAATGCCCTTATCGTCATGATGTTGCTCAATGGCCGCCGCCATTACTCGGCCGATGCCAATGCCATAACACCCCATCAGCATTGACACATTGCGGCCCTGCTGGTCGAGCACGGTGGCGCCCATTGATTCGGAGTATTTGGCGCCGAGCTGAAAAATATGGCCGACCTCAATGCCGCGCGCAATGCGAAGCGTGCCTTGACCGTCGGGTGACGGATCGCCGTCGATCACGTTACGCAGGTCCGCGGCGCGCGCGAGTGGCAGATCGCGGTCCCAACAAACGTTTGCGTAGTGGTAATCATCCTTGTTTGCGCCGCACACGAAATGGTCCATGGCGAGCACCGCATGATCGGCGATAATATCGATGTCCAATCCGACGGGGCCGACAAAACCTGGGCTGCACCCGGCGGCGCGCGCAAGTGCCTCAGCGCTGGCCAATTTGATCGGCGATACCACACCCTCCAGTTTGGCGGCCTTTACCGTATTCAATTCGTGGTCGCCGCGCACGAGCAGCGCCACCACCGTTTGGTCGACGCCCTCGACGAGCAAGGTTTTGACGCACTGTTCGGGGGCCACCTTCAACAGATCGCACACGGAAGCAATGGTTTTTGTACCGGGCGTTGAGACGTTTTCCATCGGGGCGTCCGCGGGTTGTCTCGCGGTCGCCGGTGGCACCGCCACCGCCATTTCCAGGTTGGCGGCGTAGTCGCTATCGGTGGAGTAGGCGATCACATCTTCGCCCGACGCGGCCAACACCTGAAACTCATGTGACACCGCGCCACCGATGTTGCCGCTGTCGGCCTGCACCGCTCGAAAGCGCAACCCAAGGCGGGTGAAGATCGCGGTGTAAGTGTCGTACAGAACATCGTAGGTGTCTTGCAGCGATGCTTGATCGATGTGAAAAGAATACGCGTCTTTCATAATGAATTCGCGCGCACGCATCACACCGAAACGCGGTCGGGTTTCGTCGCGAAATTTGGTCTGAATTTGGTAGTAGGTGACCGGCAACTGTTTGTAGCTGCGCAGTTCCCGTCGGGCGATATCGGTAATCACTTCTTCATGCGTTGGGCCATAGCAAAAGTCGCGTCCACTGCGGTCGGTCATGCGCAGTAGTTCATCGCCCATGGCGTCCCACCGCTGGCTCTCCTGCCATAATTCCGCGGGCTGAACCGCCGGCATCAGTACCTCAAACGCCCCCGACCGATTCATTTCCTCGCGTACGATGCGTTCGATTTTTTGCAGAACGCGCAAGCCTAGCGGTAACCATGAGTACAAACCGGCCGCGAGCTTGTGGATGAGACCGGCGCGAAGCATCAGCTGGTGGCTGCTGATTTCCGCGTCACTGGGGGTTTCTTTGAGCGTGCCAAGAGGCAATTTCGATAAGCGCATGGTTTCGCCGAGCATTAAGTTAATTGACCAGGGCGTGATTGTAGCGACTGCCAGACTGGCATGCACCTCGCGTGTGAGCGATGTCGCCAAATTGTGCATCAAGAGTTGATTTTGTCCACATCCGGGCGTAGCGTTAGCGCCCCGTCACCCCCGGGCGAGAATGATCCACGAAGGGGGCGGAGCACGGATAAAGAACGCTATACGAGGCTCACACCAACCAGCTCGATCGCTGTCGCGCCATCAACATTGTGAACAGTACGCTCAAAAACCATTACACCTGCCGCGCGGCGTCTGACCGCGCCGCGGCAACCCACGGGATTAACGCGCCGCGTCCGCGCTGATTGGCTATGCGTCAATTTCCGCTCATTGCTCGAGAGGGCTGGCCATTTATTCTGGCGGTGTTGTTGTTGCTGATCGGCTCATTTCGTTTGGGCGGGTTGCCGCTGGTGCTGCCGTGCATGGTTCTGCTGTTGTTATTGGTGCTGTTATTTCGCGATCCCCATCGAGATGTGCCCTCGAAGCCGCTGGCGGTTGTCTCTCCTGTAGACGGTCGCATCTTGTCGGTGGAACCGACTGATAAAGGGGTGCTTCAGCGTGAGTCGATTCGTATCGTGATCCGGATATTCGCGGTGGGGGCCTACACAGCCCGCAGTCCGACCGAAGGCAAAGTGCTCAATCTCATCGACAATCTGACCGATGGGTCGAGACTATTGGGAGTGGGTGGGCTTTGGGTGCGCACCGATGAGCGTGACGATGTCGTCGTCCTCATGAAGGGGCGAAGAGGCTGGTCTCGCCCCGTCTCGTTTGTCGGTTATGGTGAGCGTCTCGGTCAGGGGCAACGCTTTGCGTTTATGCGGTTGGCGCGACAGGCTGAAATCTATGTGCCAATTAACAGCAAACTGCAGGTTAAGCAGGGTGATCGGGTTCGTGCCGGATCAGATATACTCTCAATGTTCGTTCATAAATAACTATAAAATATAGATAAAATAGTTCTATAATTGACGTTAAGTGCCGTTTTCACACCGGCTGTGGCATTATTCGCTCTCGCCTAGGAACGACTATGAAACGCAAGCATTCTCAACGCGCATCGCGGCGCCCAGCCCGCCGGGGGCGCGGCATTTATTTACTGCCCAATCTGTTTACGACGGCCGCATTGTTCGCTGGCTTTTTTGCCGTCATTGTCGCGATGCAGGGCGACTTCCAGTCGGCGGCGATCGGCATTCTCGTCGCGATGTTTCTCGATGGCCTGGACGGGCGTGTGGCGCGATTGACGAACACGGCCACCGATTTTGGCAAGGAATACGACAGCATGTCGGACATGGTGTCATTTGGTCTTGCTCCCGCACTTGTGGTGTATCAGTGGGCCGCGCAGATGATGGCGGGCATGCCGTCGGCGTGGGGTCGCCTCGGCTGGCTGGCCGCCTTTTTCTATACCGTGGCGGCGGCGCTGCGTCTCGCGCGATTCAATAGCAACACCGACACCACCAGCGGGCACTATTTTCAGGGCCTGCCTAGTCCCTCGGCGGCGGGTTTGGTCGGAAGCTCTCTATGGCTCGCTACGGATTTAGGGTTTGAGGGGCCCATCGTGCTGGCCGGCGCGTATGCACTGACCATTTTTGCCGGTGGCTGTATGGTCAGTAATTTCCCGTATCGCAGTTTCAAAGATTACAACCTGGTTAATCGGGTCGGATTTCGGCATCTGTTGTTGATACCGGTGTTGTTTATTGTGATTGCCGCTGATCCGCCGCTCACACTGACCGGCATTTTCATGCTTTACGCCATTTCCGGACCGCTGCTCTACCTCTGGAAACGCATGCGTGGCATGCCGCTCGATTTACCAGCGGTTTCGTGGTTTCGCCGGGACTTGGAGCCTGGGAATGACAGTGATGGTGTGGACAATGATGACGACCGCACTGGCACCGTCTGACGCGGAACGATGAGTCACGACGCGCGCTCGGCCGAACGTATTCGGCGTCTGCAGCTAATGGGGATAGCCGTATGGCAGGACCGAGAGCGGATTCAGTCGATCGCCGATACGGACGCCGCCGAGCCGATTGTGGTGGCCTCGCTGGACGACAAGGCCGCGCGCCCACCATCGTCTCGCCCGCCGCCCGTTCCGTCGATGGCGACAGCCAACGCTCCCGTGTCGACAATCGATTGGCGAACATTAGACTGGCAGCAGCTTCGAGCGGCGGCCGCCGGCTCAGCGTGTGGTCAGTGCGGCAGTCGCTACGATGCGGTGTTGGGATCAGGCAATGCGTCCGCCCGCATCATGATCATCGACGAAGCAGGTGGCAGTGATGGCACGCACCGCGGTGCGGCCGCGGATGGGCAAGCAGGGCGGTTATTTGGCGCGATGCTTCAGGCGATAGGTGTGCAGACGGCCGATGTGTTTTTTGCCCAAATGCTTGATTGCGCGCAGTCGGGCGCCGACGCGGAGGCGGCCTCGACCTGTCGCGCCTTAGTCGACCGACAAATCGCCTTGGTCCAACCGGATTTACTCATCACATTGGGCCGGCTGGCGACGCAACAACTTCTTAAGACTAAAAAATCGTTGGGTCGATTGCGGGGCCAGATTCACCAATATGGTGATGCGCAAATACCGCTTGTCGCAACCTATCATCCGGCTTATCTTCTGCGCTCACCCGCGCAGAAGCGCAAGGCCTGGGAAGACCTTCTTATGAGTCAGACAATTATCGCGTCGAGCACGACGGAGCCGGCATCGTGAGCGCTGCG
Organism: Pseudomonadota bacterium; assembly: GCA_039028935.1. Classification (NCBI taxonomy): domain Bacteria; kingdom Pseudomonadati; phylum Pseudomonadota; species Pseudomonadota bacterium. The sequence continues at coordinate 15,757 of JBCCHD010000029.1, forward strand.
ATGGACAGTCCTGCGCTGCACGTTCGTCCGATGACTGAGTCTGATGTGCCGCGGGTAATGGAAATTGAAGCGGATGGCTATGACTTTCCTTGGACGCCTGCGATTTTTCTGGATTGCCTGTCCGCCGGCTACCACTGCTCGGTCTTAACCTGCGATGAGGTCGTGGTGGCCTACGCCATTGTGACGGTGGCGGCGGGTGAGGCGCATTTATTAAACGTGTGCGTTCACAGTGAGCGCCGAGGCCAAGGTTGTGGCAGCCTTTTGCTCAGCCATCTGATCATGCGGGCACGTCAAGCCGGCGCCGACGATTTGTTTCTGGAGGTGCGCCCGTCCAATCGTCGCGCGCTAGCGCTGTATCAACGCTACGGTTTTCGCAACATCGGAACGCGACCGAGCTACTATCGCGCGATTGATGGGCGCGAAGACGCCCTGGTGCTGACGCGCGCACTGAGCGACGACGAGCCGTCCGTCTTCACGTCACTCAGTGCCACCGGCCGACACGCGCACTAATTTTTTCCGCTTTACGCATCCACGCTCGCGCTCCTTGGACACCCCATGACCCATCCTGTACTCGAAGAGGAAGTGAATCGGCGTCGCACGTTCGCCATCATTTCTCACCCTGACGCTGGTAAAACCACGCTGACCGAAAAGCTCTTGTTGTTCGGCGGCGCCATCAACATGGCTGGCACAGTCAAAGGCCGCAAAGCACAGCGTCATGCGACGTCCGACTGGATGGCGCTTGAGCAGCAACGCGGCATTTCAGTGACGTCGTCGGTCATGCAATTTCCCTATGGCGAGACGGTCGTTAATCTGCTCGATACGCCCGGTCACGAGGATTTTTCCGAAGACACCTACCGGACGTTGACCGCCGTGGATTCGGCGCTCATGGTGATCGACTGCGCAAAAGGTGTTGAGGAACGAACGGTTAAATTGATGGACGTGTGTCGACTGCGAGACACGCCGATCATGACGTTTATCAATAAACTCGACCGTGAGGGGCGAGAGCCGCTAGAACTGCTCGATGAGGTCGAGAGTGTGCTGAATATCGATTGCGCACCCATTACCTGGCCGATCGGTATGGGTCGCGAACTCAAAGGCGTGTATCACCTGCAAAACGATGCCGTGTATCTCTACGAGCCGGGCGCCAAAGGCGAGCAGGGCAACACGCGCGTGATTGCGGGTCTGGAATCTGCCGAAACCAAGGCGGCGCTTGGTGATTGGGCCGAGCGCGTGGCCGACGAAGTCGAGTTGGTGCGGGGCGCGAGTCATGAGTTTGACCGCGATGCGTATCTTGCCGGTCAACAGACGCCCGTGTTATTTGGATCGGCTATTCAGAATTTTGGTGTACGCGAGTTATTGGATACGTTTACCGAACACGCGCCCAGCCCGTTGGGGCGAAGTGCTGGTTCTCGCACTGTGGCGCCCAACGAAACCAAACTATCGGGATTTATATTCAAGGTTCAGGCCAATATGGATCCAGCACATCGTGACCGCATTGCGTTTATGCGCCTGTGCTCAGGTAGCTACAGTCCGGGTATGAAGCTGCATAACGTGCGCACCGGTAAAGTCGTGCGCGTATCGGATGCGCTGACCTTTCTTGCTGCAGACCGGCAGCACGCCGAAATCGCCTACGCCGGCGATATTCTGGGTCTTCATAACCACGGTACGATCAATATCGGCGATACGTTTACCCAAGGCGAACGGCTGGCTTACGAAGGCATTCCCAGTTTCGCCCCCGAGCTCTTTCGACGTGCGGTGCTCAAAGATCCGCTCAAGTCCAAGGCACTCAACACGGGGCTGGCCCAGTTGTGCGAAGAGGGGGCAACCCAGCTGTATCGGCCTCTTGTGCGCAACGAGCTAATTTTGGGTGCGGTCGGCGTGCTGCAATTTGATGTCGTGGCACACCGTCTTCAGCACGAATACAACGTGCAATGTCAGTTCGAGGCGGTCAATGTCGCGACTGCGCGTTGGGTGGAGTGCGAGGATGAAAAAATGTTCAAGCAGTTCAAGGAACGTTGCGCCGACAACCTGAGCCTCGATCATGGGGGTGATCTGGTTTACATCGCCCCCACACGAGTGAATTTGGATTTGGCGATCGAGCGCTGGCCGGATGTCCGTTTTTTGGCCACACGAGAGTTCAAGTTGTTTGACGATTGACGCGTTTGCGGCGTCTAAACCGAGGCAGCGCTGCCAACAGAGCGCTCATGTCACGCAGCCCGTCCTGAACCGGCGATCGACCGTATCGAACGTCGAGATAAAGCCGACAAAACCGTTCGATGTAGACGGCAAGGTCGGGATGCGCGGCACCGGCGCGCACCGCATAGTGGCGCGCATCTTCGGTTGGGCGCGCTTCGATGCCAAGGCGCTCGAGGCGTGATTGAAACCGGCGGTAAAGTCGTTGTGCCGGATCGATGTGGCGAGTCTCACCGGCGTGTCGCAACCACAGCGCGAGCATCAAAAGGGTGAGTGTGACGCAGACGGTCAGTACAATCACTAGGCTGGTGAGATCGCGGTCTTTGAGGCCAAGTTTTCGCAGCAGCGACCACTGCCGTTCATCCGAGTAGCCCAATACCCAGTTGTTCCAGTTGGCGTTAATGGCGTCCATGGCCTGCCGCAGTCCGGTCATTACGCCGGAGCTGCTCATCATGAGCGTCGGTAAGAACTCGCCATCTGGCAAGGCTTCGGTGATGCCTTGCTCGACACGCTCAGGCGCGACCGCTGCCGTCGGGTCTATGCGTACCCAACCGCGATCTTCAAGCCACACCTCGGCCCACGCGTGGGCATCGGATTGGCGCACGGTGAGGTGTCCGGTGAGCGTATTGATTTCACCACCCATGTAGCCGGTCACCACGCGTGCGGGGATCCCGGCGTAACGCATCAGCAACGTAAACGACGAGGCGTAGTGTTCGCAAAAGCCGCGTCGTCGGTCAAATAGAAAGCGGTCGATGGTGCGTGTGCCGTCGATCCGCGCATCGGTCAGCGAATACACGAACGGCTCCTGGTTATAGTGGTCGAGCGCCGCCTGGACAATGGCCTGTGGCTGCTTGTGTTGCGCGCGCCAGGATTCCGCTAGCCGTTGAGTTTGCGGGTTGTCTGTCGAGGCGGTATGCAAATTCAGCGCTCGCTGCGACGCATCCAGCTGCGCCGCGAAGGCGTAATCAGGGTGTGAGGTCAGTGAAAAGCGCAACCGCTCCGTCACGACTTTGCGCGACACGAGTTCGCCTGTGGTTTCGAATTCACTAAAGCGCGGCAGCGACTGTGGATTGGCAAATTCCAGTCCCAAAAGCCAGTTTGATTGATGGGGCTCTAGAACCATGGTGTAGTCGATTCCGGGTCCGTACAGCTGCACGTCGGAGGGCACGGTTTGCACCGTTCGCGGTGTCCATTCCCCGCCTTTTAGCGTCTCGAGCACCGGACCGCGCCAGTACAGCTGATGACGCGGTGGTGGCGGGTCGTCAAAGTAAACACGAAAGGCGATTTCGCTTGATTCCAATAGGTCGCTGATGCTGCCTGGTGACATGCTGTTGGACAAGCCAGTCGTGCCTGTATCAGTACTTGGTAGGGCCCAAAACGGACCGGGAATTCGGGGGAACAGTACGAATAAAATGAGCAGGAGCGGTACGGCGTGTAGCACGATTCGCCCTGCTTTTTTTGCGGCCCGCACGGGTTGCTCGGGCGTCGAGTCGCGATTGACCTGCACGAGCGTCGTGGCGCCAAACCAGACGAGCAAAATGGCAATGGCGGTGCTGGCGAGCGATTGATCGAACAAAAAGGCGGCCAGAATCATAAAAAACGACATGAACACCAGTACCAGCAAATCGCGCGCCGTGACCGTCTCGAGCAGTTTCATTGCCGCCATGACCAGCAGTAATGAGCTGCCCGGTTCAATGCCATTAAACGTGCCGAACGTGGCGTACACAACCAACGCCGCGCCGATCGTCAGCGCAAAACGAATCACGGCGTGCGGAATGCTGCCTTCCCGGCGACGCAGCCACCAGCGCCAGAGTACGGTGCCGAGCAACAGCAGAACGGGCCACACCGGCAGGTGAACAATAAAAGGCAAGCTGGCTACGCTAAGAAAGCACAACGTCCAATTGAGTTTGATGGCGTCGATCTTTGGGCTAAGCCGACGTTGGTCGCGCAGTGTCAGTCGTCGTTTGGCCATCACGACGACGCCACGCCGTACAAGGCGAGCGCTTTTAGGCAGCGATTTCGATGGGCCGCACCCGTGTCAGGTCGGTGTTCGGTACCGGGTAGTCGAAGGCCGTAGTTGAGTTGGCGTTCATCTGCGTCCATTACCCATACGCACAGCTGCGAGAGCCGCTCTTCTGGGTCATGAGCGGCGACCGCCGACCAGTCGAGCCACAATTCGACACCGGCACTTCCCTCAAACGACTTGCTGTGTAGTTGGCCGGTTCGCGCATAGTGCTTCCACGCTACGCGATTGAGCGGATCGCCGCGCTGGTAGCTGCGCAATTCCGCAAAGTCTTCGTCGCCCGCGCCGGGTGTCGACGACGATTCGTCGCCGTAACCGGTGCCGGGAAACGGCTGGTCACCGATGGGTTCTGGGTAGACCAATAATTTGGCATCCCAGTAAATCCAGGTCCACGTCCGAAACAGTCCAGCTGGATAGCGTGAGCGAATGCTTAGGCGCGGCAAGGTGTGCACACCGCGTGTGATGGCAGGAACATTGAGCGTCACACACGTGCTTTGCTGAGGCTCGACATTGACGGCGCGCTCATCGGTGTGCTCAAGATGGGCCACGATGTCGGAACGCGTGTGTGTCAGCGTGTTGTGCAAGGCCACGTGAACCTTCGCGTGTTGTTTTGCGAACACCGGTGCGGGCACTTGGTAGGTCACCGACAGGCCCAGTAGATTACGATGACAGTGATGCATGGTGACCAGCATGATACTGCCAAGAAAAAAAGACAGACCCAGGCCCATGCTGTTGTTGTAGTTCATCGAGCCTAGCAGCATGACCAGCAACATCAATGCAAACACCAAGCCTGAGCGAGAAGGTAAGATATAGAGTCGGTTGTTGCCGAGCTTTACCGGGCTACGTTGAACACCGTGGCGTCGTCGCGCCCAGGCGTTCAGTCTTGGTGCAAAGAAGCCGGATTTGGCTGACATGCGGAGGCGAGCTCGATTATGGGATGGGTACCGCGCCGAGCAAGTACTCTGCGGCGCTGGTCGTGTCAAGATCGGCCGAAGTGCGCAGCGTCAGCCGATGATCCACCACTGGCCCCATCACATCTTGCACATCTTGTGGTATCACGGCGTCGCGATGATCGACCATCGCCCAGGCGCGGGCGGCGTGAAGCAGCATTAACGACGCACGCGGTGAAATACCGTTTAGAATCGTGCCATCCACACGCGAGAATTCGACCAGATTCTGCACGTAGTCCAGTAACGGCTCCGCGACGTGCACATCGTGCACTCGGCGTTGCAGTTCACTGAGCCGATGCGCATCCAGCACGGCATTCAATGTGGCAAGCGCGGCGCGACGATCCCCGCCAGTGAGCAGCTCGCGCTCGAATGCTCGATCGGGATAGCCCAGGCTTAGTCGCATTAAAAAACGATCCATTTGCGATTCGGGTAGCGGATAGGTACCGACCTGCTCCGATGGGTTCTGCGTCGCGATAACAAAAAACGGAGCAGGCAAGGTGTGTGTAACGCCGTCGATACTGATCTGTCGTTCTTCCATTGCCTCAAGCAGTGCGCTTTGGGTTTTGGGTGTGGCTCGATTGACTTCGTCGCCCAGAACAACCTGGCTGAACAACGGCCCTTTGTGCAGCTCAAATTCACCGGTGTCCTGTTTGAGAATCGACACGCCAATCACATCTGATGGCAGCATGTCTGACGTAAATTGGATGCGGGTGAAGTGAAGCCCAAGGGTCGCCGCCAGCGCGTGTGCCAACGTGGTCTTGCCAACGCCGGGCACATCTTCAATCAGCAAGTGGCCATTGGCTAACAAGCACGACAGAGCTAGGCGCAATTCGTGCGGTTTGCCGAGTACGACCTGGTCGAGTGTGTTGAGCACACGATCGATGGCCTTGTGGGAATTAAGTTCGGGCGGCGCCGATACGCTGAGCTGGCTCATAGACATCCTTTGACGGGCAAATTACGCATGCTTATTCACAGACTCGTCGCGTCGCGTTTAGTTGCGCACGACAAGTACGTCGTCAAATGTGACGGTAGGCGCGGCCGCGACACGCGGTCGACCGAACCACGCCGCGCCATTGGAACGGCAGCGTGTCGGTCAGAGCGAGTCTACCGTCGCGATCTGAGTGTCGAGCTGCTCGATGGCCAACGTGAGCTCGGAAACGCGTTGTCGCACGGTTTCCACCACCTCGGCTGGGGCATTATTGACGAACTTTTCATTGCCGAGTTTATTCTGATTTTGGGTCAAATCCTTGCGCAGCTTCTCAATTTGGCGGTTCAATCTCGCCTTTTCGGCGTCCGGATCGATCAATCCGGCCATCGGCACCAACACCTTCATATTGCCGAGCAGCGCCGTCGAGGCGGCTGGTGGCTCCTCCTCCAGTACCGTAATGCTCTCCAGGCGCGCCAAACTGATCAGCAAATTGCTGTGTTTCTCGATGCGCTCACGATCTGAGGCGGACGCGTTTTGACACAGAACCGGCACAGGTTTGCCCGGCGAAAGGTCCATTTCCCCACGAATATTTCGAATGCCAACGATGAAGCCCTTGACCCACTCGATGTCGTGTTCGGCCGCGTCGTCACGTGGCCAGTCGCCGGTCTCGGGATAGCTGGCGTTGATAATCGAACCGTTCGCTTGGGGTTGTACGCGTGCCCAAATTTCAGCGGTGATAAACGGCATCACGGGATGTGCGAGTCGAAGCACCGTTTCGAGAACCTGTACCAGCGTATAGCGCGCAGCCTGCTGGGCCCCCGTATCCTCGTCGTTTTGCAGGACAGGCTTAGTGAGTTCGAGATACCAGTCGCAATACTCGTGCCAGATAAACTCATAGAGCGTTTTGGCAGCGAGGTCGAAGCGATACGATTCCATGTGACTGCGCACGTCGGCGATGGCGGCACTCAGACGTGACTGAATCCATCGATCAGCGAGCCCCACGGCGTCACCATTCATGGGTTGGTCTTCGCAATTCATGAGCACAAAACGCGACGCGTTCCACAGCTTATTGCAAAAATTTCGATAGCCTTCCACCCGCGCTAAGTCAAAGCGAATGTCGCGACCGGTTGTCGCCAGCGCTGCGAACGTAAACCGCACCGCGTCGGTACCGAACGCGGGAATGCCGTCGGGAAACTGCTTGCGCGTCGATTTTTCCACGCGCTTTTTCATGTGGGGTTGCATCATCGATGCAGTGCGTTTGGCGACGAGCGATTCAAGGTCAATGCCATCGATCAGATCAAGTGGATCGAGCACGTTACCTTTTGACTTTGACATCTTGTCGCCGTTTTCATCTTTGACCAGACCATGTATGTACACTTCATGAAACGGTACGTCGTCCATGAATTTGATGCCCATCATGATCATGCGCGCGACCCAGAAGAAAATGATGTCAAACCCGGTGACCAACACTGCGCCGGGATAGTATGACTTGAGGGAGTCTGTGTGTTCGGGCCAACCTTGCGTGGAGAACGGCCACAGCGCCGAAGAGAACCACGTGTCCAATACGTCTTCGTCCTGACGTAATGAGATGCTGTCATTGAGACCGTGGCGCGCCCGTACATCCGCTTCGTCGGTTCCCACGTAGACGGCGTCGTTGTCGTCGTACCAAGCGGGAATTCGATGGCCCCACCAAAGCTGACGACTGATACACCAATCCTGAATGTTGCGCATCCATTCGTAGTAGGTTTTGTCCCAGTTTTGTGGCACAAATCGAATGTTACCGCGCTCGACCGCGTCGATAGCCGGCTTGGCCAACGGTTCGATTTTCACGTACCACTGGTCGGTGAGATACGGCTCAACCACACTGTTACTGCGATCCCCGCGGGGAACCATCATGCGATGGTCTTTCACCGAATCGAGAAGACCGAGCTCGTCGAGTGCCTTCACTGCGCTCGTGCGCGCTTCTTCGCGAGGCAATCCGACAAACGCGACTGGCGCGTTGTCGTTCATGGCGGCATCGTCGGTCAGAATGTTGATTTGCGGTAGGTTGTGGCGCAGGCCGACCTCGTAGTCATTGAAGTCGTGCGCGGGAGTAATCTTCACACAGCCTGAACCAAATTCAGGGTCGACATAGTCATCGGCGATGATCGGAATCTGACGACCGGTGAGCGGTAGCTCGACGTGCTTGCCCACCAGATGGGCAAACCGTTCATCCTCCGGATGCACCGCCACGGCCGAATCGCCAAACATCGTTTCTGGACGCGTGGTGGCGACGATTAGGTGCGTGGGGTCGCCTTCTTGGGCGTCGACGAGCGGATAACGCAAATGCCAAATCGAGCCTTGCTCTTCTTCGGAGAGCACCTCCAGATCAGACAGCGCAGTGTGCAAAACTGGGTCCCAATTGACGAGGCGCTTCCCTCGGTAAATGAGCCCTTCATTATACAGGTCGATAAACACTTTCTTGACCGCTTCGGAGCAGCCTTCGTCCATGGTAAATCGATCGCGTTCCCAGTCCACCGACGCACCCATACGCCGTAGCTGCTGACTTATCGTGCCACCCGATTCGGCTTTCCACTCCCAGACTTTGTCGACAAAAGCTTCGCGTCCCAAGTCGTGTCGCGTTTGTCCTTGCTCATTGATCTGTCGTTCCACCACCATTTGTGTCGCGATACCGGCATGGTCTGTGCCCGGTTGCCAAAGCGTGTCGCGACCCAGCATACGGTGGTAGCGGGTGAGCATGTCCATGATCGTGTCTTGGAAGGCGTGCCCCATGTGCAGCGAGCCGGTCACATTCGGCGGAGGGATCATGATGGCGTAGGGTTCACCTTCGCCCGACGGGCGAAAGCAGCCATCCTGTTCCCACTGTGAATACAGACGTTGCTCAATGGCGCTGGGATCGTAGGATTTATCCATAGTGCTGTGAATTAGTGACCTTGCGATTAACGAATGTGGCGCGCGATTACAAGTTGTGACTATTTAGGTTGTAGCCGCGGTCCCGATAAAATTTGAAACGCTCACGTGCCGCGCCGCGCGTATTGGCGTCGCCACCGACGATTTCCATCACGCGATCATAGCGTGAAAAAAAATCGGGTACGGTGTTGGTTAAGTTGATCAAGATATCGGTGTTGGCACGTGGTTCCTGCCCATGCCCAATCTTGACCGGTACGAGCGAGTCGTGTTGATTGGTGATGTCGTCGTCTGCCAACGCATGCGGGATGAAACTACCATCACGAAACGTCCACATGTGCGCGTCGAGTGATTGTGCGGCCGATTTTGATTCGGTGTGGACATGGACAGTTTGTCCATGCGCGTGCGCTTTTTCGGCCAGTCGACACACAACCGTAAGCCGCGCCGCATCCGATTCGTCGGCGATCACATAAAAATCAACGCGGGTCATGGCGGCGGGGCGCTTATCCTTTATTCAAGATGTAATTGACAAGCAGCCCGACAGGACGACCGGTCGCGCCTTTTTGCGCGCCGGTTTTCCAAGCGCTGCCCGCAATGTCCAGGTGCGCCCAGTTTTGGTCTTTCATGAAACGCCACAAGAAGCAGGCTGCCGTCACCGCGCCGGCCGGTCGGCCACCGACATTGGCAAAATCAGCAAAATTGCTCGACAGGCGCGATTGATATTCCTCTGTAACGGGCATGCGCCATGCGGTGTCGCCCGCTTCTACGCCAGATTGAATCAGGTCGTTGGCGAGGCCATCGTTGGGTGACATGAGCCCCGAGAAATGTTCGCCCAGCGCGATGACACACGCACCGGTTAACGTTGCTACGTCGATAATCGCTTTGGGCTTAAATTTCTTGGTGTAGGTGAGCGCGTCACACAGAATCAATCGGCCCTCTGCGTCGGTGTTGAGGATCTCTACAGTGTGGCCCGCCATGGTCGTGACGATATCGCCGGGACGACTCGCATTGCCGCTCGGCATGTTTTCACACGCCGCAACCACCGCGACAAGATTGAGATTGGGTTGCAGCATGGCGACCGATTTGAATGCGCCGATGACGGCGGCCGCGCCGCACATATCGAATTTCATTTCATCCATGGTGGCGGGCGGCTTGAGTGAAATACCACCCGTGTCAAACGTGATGCCCTTGCCGACCAGCGCAACAGGCGCTTCTTTTGCGGCCGCGCCTTTGTAGCGCATCACAATCAGGCGGGGTGGTGTGTCGGCACCCTGTGTCACAGAAATAAACGCACCCATGCCCATGCGTTTGAGGTCTTTCATGCCCATAACCTGCACCGACACGTTCTTGTAGTCGCGTGCAAACTGACGTGAGGTTTTTGCTAGGTAGTCTGGTGTGCACACGTTGGCGGGCAGATTACCCAGGTCTTTGGTCAGGGCTACGCCCTTAGCGACGGCGTCAGCGGTTTTGAATTCGGCCTTGGCTTTGTTGCAGGCGGCGCGGGAGGAAAAGCCAAACACGATCTTGTTGATCTTCGACGGACGCGTGCGCGCCTTGCTCGACTTTAGCTGATTGAAGCGATAGACCGCGCGATGAACCGCAGCGATGGAGGCGCTGGTGACACGCGCTGGTTCGTCGAATCGTTCACTGTTGCTACCGAGGTTGAGTGCCACAGACTTAACGCTCGTGTTGGCCAGTGCCCGGATGGCCGATTCGGTGGCCCGCTCCAGCTGTTTGATGCAAAACTCGTTCTTGGGACCGAGGCCAACGACCAGCACGCGCCGGGCTTTGACTCCTTTGAGGTCGCGAAGAAGGGTGCTCGCACCAGGATTCGACGGCAGATCGCCGGCCTTGGCGAGCTTGCTTAAGTAGCCGCCCGACGCCTCATCGATCGCCGAGGCGGCGCTGTTCAGTCCACGCTTGGTGTAAGCGCCGACGATGACACAATCCGCTGATTGTCGCGCCGCGCTGCTGCCGCTTGCGTTGTACTGCATGGTGTTCACTCCCTGGTTCGATTGGTGGTGCGTGCGGTGGCGGGCTGGTTACCGGGTAGAGGCGGGTGTTAGGGCTCGCTTCGGCCGGCACCGTCATCGCGCGGCGAGACGTAAATTTTACGCTGTCAGACTCGCCAAACCGACGTACAATGGGGGCTGAGTTTACCGGAATCCGGCGGTTAAGGCGATGCGACAGTGAGCGATACAGATTGTGCGAATTCTTGACCGCTACATCCTCAAAGAGGTCGGGCAGACCTGGTTGGCGGTGACCGGTGTGTTGCTGGTGATTTTGGTCGGTAATCAGTTTGCGCGGATTCTCGGGGATGCGGCGGCGGGCGAGCTACCGCGCGATGCGGTGGCCACGCTTCTGGGCCTCACGTCGCTCAATTACCTCACCATTTTGGTGCCCGTCGGTCTGTTTCTCAGCATCATGCTGGCGATGGGGCGACTTTACAAAGACTCCGAGATGGCGGCCATCGTGGCATGCGGTGTGGGGCCTCGCATGCTGTATCGACCACTGGCCATTTTCGCGCTACTCGTGGCTGGGCTGCTGGCGGTGCTGTCGCTGGAGGGCGCGCCCTGGGCCATGCGTCAGATCCATACACTCAAAGAAGTCGCCCAGCAGGAAGCCGAAGTGGGTGCACTCGCCGCCGGACGTTTTCGAAGTACGGGGTTCGGTGTGGTGTTTTATGCGCAGAGCGCGACGGCCGACGGACGCCTGAAGGATGTCTTTCTCGAACATCGACGTGGCGACGTGGTGGAAGTGGTGGTAGCCGAATACGCGGAGCAGCTTCGCGATCCGGAACGCAACCTGCGTTTGATGGTGTTGTACGACGGGGTGCGCTTCGAGGGCGTACCAGGAGAGCCCAGTTTCCGCACCACCGAGTTTCGTGAACATGGCATTCCCATTCAGCTCGATGAAGCCTCTTCGGCGCTGGATGATATTGAGGCGCAACCCACCTCAATGCTGCTCGCCGCGAACACACGTGAGGCGCGCGCCGAACTTCAATGGCGATTGTCGGCCCCCGTATCGGCGTTGATGCTCGTTCTTTTGGCACTGCCCCTGTCGCGCACCACGCCGCGACGCGGACGCTACGGCAAACTGGCTATCGCCATTCTTGTTTACATTGTGTATTCCAACTTGCTCGGTGCCGCGCGAGTATGGCTCGAGCAGGAACGTGTTCCAGCATTCTTAGGACTGTGGTGGGTCCATCTACTGATCTTCGGTTTTGCGTTGTACCTGCTTCATCGTAATTTCGGCGCCGCCTCGGTGCGCTCGTCTGCGGCCAAAGGAGGCGATGATGACGCTGATTGATCGCCATCTGTTTGTCGCCATCATTCAAACCACGATGCTGATATTGGGTGTGCTGCTGGCGTTGTCAACGTTTGTTGGTTTTGCCGGTCAGGTAGACAATGTCGGCACCGGTTCGTATTCGCTGCCGGATGCGCTGACCTACGTGGCGTTGACGATCCCGCAGCAGGCGTACGAGTTGTTACCGGTTGCCGCGCTCATGGGCGCGCTGTTGGGGTTGGGTGCGTTAGCGTCGAACAGTGAACTGATTGTGATTCGTGCGGCGGGCGTTTCGGTGTGGCGCCTTGCGTGGTCGGTAGTTGGCGCGGGCGTGGCGCTCGCACTTTTGGCGCTCATTCTTGGCGAGCTGATTGGACCACCTGCGGAGCAATACGCCAAAACGCAGCGCGCCCAAAAGTTGCACAAACAGTTGAGTTTCGCTGGCGGTCAGAGTGGCTGGATTAAGGACGGCAATGTGATCGTGAACATTGGCGAATTGCTGGAAGGTGGTCGGGCAGGCGCTATTGGCATCTATCAGTTCGACCCGGAGGGGCGGCTAATGGGCATTGCGGCGGCCAGTTCCGCAAACGTGACCGATGACGCCACCTGGCATCTTGAGAACTATCGGGAGACGCGCTTTACCCAAGACGGCGTGTTCGCGCGTAAGCAGCGAATGGAACGACGCGATTCGACGTTGAGTCCTGAGTTACTCAAACTGTCGGTCGTCGACCCCGATCAATTCAGCGCGCATCGCCTCAATCAGTATGTGAATCATCTTCGCGCGAACAATCTGGATTCGGATCGGTATGAAATCGCGTTTTGGTCGCGTATTGCCAACGTGGTGTCGGTCATACTGATGTGTTTGTTGGCTGTCCCGTTTGTGTTTGGTTCGCTTCGAAGTGTGGGGGCAGGCACCCGTGGCATTGTCGGCATTCTGTTCGGAATTGCCTATTATCTCGCGTCGAAATTGCTCGCTAATTCTGGGACGGTGTACGGCCTCGATCCAGCTCTCACGGCTTGGCTACCGACGATCGCACTGACGGTGGTTACGCTCATCCTACTGCAGCGAGTGCGATGATTGACCGCTCCGGCGCGCGGTGATCATAGTGATTATTGGTGTCGGACCAGCACGATGCGCGATCGGCTCAAACGATCGTGCACGGCCAGACGCTCGCGATCGACAAGGCTCCACAACCAGCCCAGGCCAAACGGCAGTAAGCCCAGCGCCGCGGTGATGCCGCGAACGAGGAGCTGTGCGTATCCCGGTGGTGTGCCGTTATGACTCACGAGTTTAATTTTCCATGCACGCATCCCCAGGGTTTGCCCGCCTTTGCGCCAAAACAATAGAAAGAACCCTCCCACCACGAGCACCAAGTAGAGTTGAAACCACCGATTGCCCGCGTCGAACGCTTCGCCGTCATTGAGGGGCAGCAGCAGCGCGGTTGCGATCATCAACAACGCCGCCACAATCAGTGAGTCATACAGCAGGGCCGCCAGCCGCCGCCAAAACGGTGCATTCGGTAAATCAATCCACGGGTTGTGACGGGTCGTGGCGCCAGTCTGATCAACCATTGGGTTTCAGTTTGTTGGCTTTGGCCAGCAGCTTTTTCTGATAGCGCGACTGCACAATATCGGTCAGCACCAGTACCGCCACCACAAAATAGAACGTGGCCTTAGTCATCGGCATGATTTCGGCGCCAAACAGTTTGAGGTGAGCAAGGTGCGCGCCTTCTGTGAGGAGCATGATGCCAACCACCAGCAAAATGAACAGACCCAGTACTTCGAACATGCGATTTTTTTGCAAGAAGTCCGAGACGCGGTCGGCCAGCGCGATCATCAAAATGCCGCCAATAATGATTGCAGTCGCCATCACGGCAAAGACCTTGGTGAGCGCCATCGCGCTCAAGATGGAGTCGAACGAAAACACCAAATTCATGATGACGATGTAGAAAATGATGACGTTCGGAGAAGTCGGCTTGCGATCCACCTCGTGGGACTCCTCGAGCAGCATCATATGGAAGATTTCCTTCACCGCCGTGTACAAAATGAACACGCCGCCGATCAAGACGATGATCGCGTGGAGATTGAACACGCCTTCGGCGACGCCTTTAACGTCCAACGAGAACACGGGATTTTGAAAGTAATCGATGACTTTGAGCAACAAAAACAACAGACCGATGCGAAACACAACCGCCAATATGATGCCCATTCGGCGAACAGAGGCCTGTTTGTCAGCGGGTGCGCGCTTTGACTCGAGCGAGATGTACAGAAGATTGTCAAAGCCGAGTACTGCCTGCAGCAGTGTCAGCATCAGGAGTGTGAATAGATTATCCAGCGTGAATAACTCGGCCATGTCGCCCTCACAATGTGCCAAAAACGGCCGCCATTCTACCAGCACCGGCGCGTGCTTCGACACCGACGACGTGAACAAAGGCAACACTGTCGGCGGATCGTTGTAAGATCCTGGGCAACAATCGGGCAGTCGACCGGCCTCGGGTGGCGTCAACGGGCCTTCCAGCACGTCTCTGAGGTGCGAATTGCTGTTGATTAACCCATTAAAAAACAATATATTACGAAATGTCAGCACGCCTGTGAGACGGCGTGTTTTTCGGCCATCGGGCCGATGGTATGATCGCGCCGCCGATCCGTTACTGTAAGAGACCTTCACTTGAGTCCACCCGCAAAGGCGAATAAGCGCCAGCCCGTCATCATCGAGCGCAGTGATCATCCTGTGTCTCGTTCGACGATTAGCGAACCCGCGCTTAAAGTGCTTTACCGTCTAAAGAACAGCGGCCACCAGGCATTCTTGGTGGGCGGTGCTGTGCGTGATCTGATGCTGGGTATTCAACCGAAAGACTTTGATGTCGCCACCGATGCGACGCCAGAGGAAGTGCACAGCCTCTTTCGTAACAGTCGGCTGATTGGCCGTCGCTTTCGCTTGGTGCATGTCCGCTTCGGTCGCGAGATTATCGAGGTAGCAACGTTTCGCGGCGACGCTTCTTCGCACGACGACGATGATCGCAAACGGGACAATACCGGCCGCATCTTGCGTGATAATGTCTATGGTGACATCGACGATGACGTTTGGCGCCGCGATTTCACCGTGAATGCGCTGTACTACAATATTGCCGATTTCTCGGTATGGGACTACGTGGGCGGCGCAAAGGATGTCCGCCAAAAACGACTTAAGCTCATCGGTGATCCACTGGTGCGCTACCAGGAAGATCCGGTGCGTATGCTGCGCGCGGTTCGGTTCGCGGCGAAACTCGGGTTTGATATTGCGCCTGGCTCCGAAAAACCGCTCACCGAACTGGGTCACCTGCTCGACAATGTGCCGCCGGCGCGGATTGCCGATGAGGCGATCAAGCTGTTCTTGGGTGGCCATGCGTCCGCAACACTGAAACTACTGCGTCGATACGACCTGTTTCGAGTGCTTTACGATCAGACTGAGCAGTTTTTAACCGATCCGGAGCAGACGGCAGCGGCGGAACAAGCATTGGCCTTGTTTTATGCGGCAACGCGCAACACGGATGAACGCATCGCGGCGGACAAACCGGTCACGCCAGCCTTTCTAATCGCGGTTTTTCTTTGGCCTGTCGTCAACGAAAAGATGCTAGCGCTTCGGGCAGACGGGAAAGGACCGATCCAAAGCGTGATCATGGCGTGCGATGCGGTTGTCAATCAGCAGCAGTCTTCGATGGCTGTAGCTAGGCGCGTGATCTTGCCTGTTAAAGAAATGCTCACCATGCAAATTCGGCTTCGTCATCGACGGGGCGTGCGGGCATTGAGGTTACTCGATCACCCGCGATTCCGAGCGGCCTATGATCTCTTAGTACTTCGCGCCGAAGTGGGGGAAGAACCCCAGGAACTCGCGGACTGGTGGACGCATATCCAGACGCAGTCGGAGGCCAAGCGCAAGGAGCTTGTGGGTATGAATCAAACGGGGCGGCGTAACACCAAAAAATCGTCGCGTCGTCGTCGACCGCGACGTAAGAAAAAGCAGAACGATTGAGAGACGCAGTCTGGCAACCGGTTTTTATCGGCATCGGGAGTAATCTCGATGGTCCACGTGAGCACGTTGCCAAAGCGTTTGTTGAGTTGGGTGAGGTCTCGGCCACCTGTGTGGTGTCACGATCACCGTGTTTCTACTCCGATCCTGTGGGCCCGCCCGGTCAGCCGGACTATGTCAACGCGGTGGTTGGTTTGCTCACGCAGCTTGAACCCGAGGCGCTGCTCGATGCGCTGCATGAGGTTGAGCAGCGTCATGATCGCCGGCGCGATGGCGAACGGTGGGGCGCGCGTACGCTCGATCTGGATATCTTGGCGTTTGGCAACCAAGTAATTCGGTCGGCGCGACTCACCGTGCCGCACCCGGAGCTAAGCCGTCGCGCCTTTGTGCTCGTGCCGTGGCGCGCGATTGCGCCGGATTTTATGGTGCCGGACAACGGTCGTGTGGCGACGCTTGCTCAACAAGTGGATCACGGTACACTTCGGCGTATCAACGACGAGACGCCGCGCGGAGTGGCATGACCAAAGCGATTAGACGTGTCGATGCTAAATACGCATTTTAAGTACATTGCCATTGAAGGTCCAATCGGCGTTGGCAAAACGTCGTTGGCGCGACGGTTGGCGGACACGTATGACTGCGATCTGGTGCTTGAGGAGCCGCAGGATAATCCCTTTCTCGAGCGGTTTTACCAGGACCGGCAGAGCAATGCGTTGGCCACGCAGCTTCACTTTTTGTTTCAACGCTCTCGCCAGTGCCAGCAGATGCGCCAAGCCGATATGTTCGACCCGGTACGCGTGTCCGATTTCATGCTCGACAAGGATCAACTGTTCGCGCAGCTGACCTTAGACAATGAAGAGTACAAGCTGTACGAGTTGGTCTACGAGCGGTTAGCGATCGACGCGCCACAGCCGGATCTTGTGATTTACTTGCAGGCAACCGTCGACACGTTACTCAAGCGAATTGCCACGCGAGGCATCGAGTATGAACAAACGATCGAGTCGACCTATCTACGCGACCTGAGCGATTTGTACACACGCTTTTTTCATCAATACGATCGCGGACCACTGCTGATTGTTAACACCGAGGAGGCCGATTTTGTGAACAGTGATCATGATTACGATCAACTGCTCGAGCAACTTCAAGGCCTCACCAGTGGGCGTCGCTATTTCAACGCGTTTAAGCCCGAATCCTAACTCAGCGACGACACGCTTGACCCACCAGTGGGGAGTTTGTAGCGTAGCGCTGCCCTTATAACGGAAGCTGTCATGTATACCCATCTACAAAGCAAAGCCCGCGAAGAACCGCCGGTGACCTTGAGCACACTTCGGCAGATGAAGGCCGATCGTGAAAAGATCGCCTGCATCACCGCGTATGACGCAAGCTTTGCCACTGTGGTCGACAATGCCGGCGTCGATCTTGTGCTGGTCGGCGACTCGCTTGGCATGGTGATCCAAGGGCACGACACGACGATCCCGGTGAGCATGGACGATATGATTTATCACTGTCAGTCGACGCTGCGTGGACTGTATCGACCGTTTCTGGTGGCGGACTTGCCCTTTATGAGTTACGCCACACCCGATCAGGCCGCCGCGAATTCCGCGCGGCTCATGCAGGAGGGCAAGGCCAGCATGGTCAAGCTGGAGGGTGGTGCACCGCAGCTGCATGTTGTCGAGCATCTGGCCAAGTGCGATATCCCGATTTGCGCGCACATTGGTCTGACGCCGCAGTCGGTTCACAAACTCGGTGGTTTTCGCGTGCAAGGACGAGCAGAAGACGAGGCCGCTGAAATGGTGCAAGCGGCGAAAGATCTGGAGTCAGCGGGTGCCGACATGGTCTTACTTGAGTGTATTCCAAACGAACTGACCGCCCGCATTTATGAGGCGGTGAGTGTGCCCGTCATCGGCATTGGCGCGGGTCCGGATGTCGACGGTCAAATTTTGGTGCTGTACGACGTGCTGGATATCACGCCGGGTCGCAAACCGCGTTTTTCCCATAATTTCTTAGCGGGTAGAGAGTCGGTCAATGCCGCGATCAAGGCGTATGTCGATGACGTCAAATCGGGCGCTTACCCGGCTCCAGAGCATTGTTTTGTCTGATCCGCTCATTGTTCATCACCGCATCGCCGAGATCGCCGCACTGAGCCAAGAGTGGCGAGCGCAACGGCTGCGCGTTGGGTTTGTGCCGACCATGGGCAATCTGCACGACGGCCACATGGATTTGTTTCGAACCCTTGCTCCACATTGCGATCGCATTGTGTGCAGTATTTTTGCGAACCCACTTCAGTTTGGTGAAGGCGAGGATTTTGCGGCCTATCCTCGCACGTTCGAGGCCGATCAGCGCCGATTGGTGGACATTGGCTGCGACGCGTTGTTCGCGCCGACGGTCGATGAGATGTACGGACCGCTGGGGATGTCGCACACAAAGGTGTCGGTGAAGCACTTGAACAATCGCTATTGCGGCGCATACCGTGAAGGGCACTTTATCGGTGTCGCCACGGTCGTCAACAAGCTGTTTAATATCGTGTTGCCGCATGTCGCGGTGTTTGGTGAGAAAGACTTTCAACAGCTCGCGGTGATTCGGCAGATGGTCCGCGATCTCAGCATGAGCGTCGAGATCTTGGGCTCGCCGACCTATCGTGAAGACAGCGGTCTTGCGTATAGCTCCCGCAACCAATATTTAACACAGGAAGAAAAGCATACGGCCGCCCATCTGTACGCGGTGCTGGTGGCGGTCCGCGACGCGTTGGCGGCGGCGCCCGTCGAGTCGCGACAGTCTGTCGCCGCGCGCGGCATCCAAGCAGGGCTTGACGTACTCACTCGACATGGGTTCACACCGGATTATCTGGAGGTGGCGGATGCGCAGACGCTGGAACCGTTTGACGCGCAGTCATCGCAGGTGGTGATTCTGGCCGCAGCCCGACTCGGCCGAGCACGTTTGATCGATAACCTTCAGCTCGCGCTGTAATTCACTTGGCGTGCGCTAAACGCTGACGCGATTGCGACCGAGTCTTTTTGCGCGGTACAACGCTTCATCCGCGCGTTGAATGAGCGTTTCGAGCGTGTCCTTAGCCAACAATTCGCTCATGCCGATGGAGACCGTCACCGCATGTCCCGCCGGATGTACGCGATCGATGCGTCGCATGATGCCGTCGCGCACGCGCTGACCAACCTGTTCTGCATTCTTCAAGCTCGTGTCCGGTAGCAAAACCGCGAATTCGTCTCCGCCAAACCGAGCCACAAGATCCGTGGGGCGAAAGAGATCGCGAATCGCACCGGCGACCGTTTGTAATAACGCGTCCCCTTTTTGATGGCCAAACGTGTCGTTAAATTGCTTGAAATGATCGAGATCGAGAATCGCCATGCACACGGCGCGATCGTCGCGCTGCGCGCGCTGAATCTTGCGCGTAAACATGACCTGCATCCAGTAACGATTGTGCAGATCGGTCAGCGCGTCGGTGATGGCATTGCGTCTAAATTGTTCGATGATGTCGCTGCGACTCACAATGTGATCGTTGTCAAAACGGATGCGACTGGACAAGATTTCCAGCAAATTGCGGGCAACGCCATGTGAACCGCCGATCAGCGCCCACACGGTGTCCGTATCCATCGCCAACAACGTACACGGTTCGTGTGCCTCGACGTAGGCCGATGGTGGGGCGTCTTCGATGATTGCCATCTCGCCAATGCACTGACCTTTTTCCAACACGGTAAGCGGTGTGTCGATGGTCTCTTCGAGCCGCACCGCGACGGCGCCATCGAGGATGATATACAGATGACGATCGCAGGATGACGGATCGATCACACGCGTGCCTTGGGCGAGTGTGCGTATTTGACAGTGTTCAAGATGCACACCGATGGCTTCGGGTCCAACGCCACGAAACAACGCCGCATGCGTGAGCGCCTGGTCAATATCGCGGGCGTCGGCGGCGCGCCACTCCGAACCTGTTGGCGGCATTACGAGTCGATCAGGAGGCGTTTTCGCGCCTCATCGAGACCGGCTTTATCGTCCGGAGTTAGGGTAGGGTAGGCGAGCGGCATTGTTTCCAGTGTCGACAATAATATTTCGGCGACCCGGGCGCGCATGCATTTTTTGTTGTCGGCAGGAATGGCGTACCACGGTGCCCACGGTCGCGAGGTGGCGTTGAGCGCCTGCTCGTAGGCCGCCATGTATGCCGGCCAATGCGCGCTCTCATCCAGATCTGCGTGAGAGAACTTCCAGTTCTTTTCCTGCGTGTCGATGCGGCTTAGAAAGCGGCGATGCTGCTCTTCTTGCGACACATTAAGCCAAAATTTGAGGATCACGGTGCCATTACGTGACAAGTGTTTTTCATGATCTCGGATAGACTCATACCGGTCTTCCCATATCGTCTCTGGCACATGCGGCAGTCTTTGGTAGCCAAGGATCTCAGGATGCACCTTAACCACCAACACTTCTTCGTAATAGCTGCGATTAAAAATACCGATGCGGCCGCGTTCCGGTAGGTTGATGGCCGAGCGCCACAGAAAGTCATGGTCCAGCTCGAGCTTGGAAGGCTTTTTAAAGGAAAATACCTGACAGCCCGTCGGATCAATGCCGGTCATGACCGCGCGGATGGTGCTGTCTTTACCGGCTGCATCCATCGCCTGGAAAACCAGGAGTAGCGAGAATTTGTCCTGAGCCAGTAGTTTGCGCTGTAGCTTACTGATGCGTTTAATGCTCTTGCGCAAGCTCGTTTTGGCGTCCGCGTCGCATCGGTCATCCAGTGTGGGTCGCTCGTCGAGACGAAACGTGCCGTCAAACGGCACCAGAAAATTGTTTTTTATCGGCTCAATCATGCTCTCTCCTCATGGGTATTGTGCCCATTCCCCTGATGCTGTGCCAGCGCCCAATGAATGTGCTCACGTACCACTTCATCGGGAAAGTCAATGCGCGCTTGCAGCGCGCGAACAGTCTCGGGTGTGGTTGGCGCATTGCCAAGCGCCACCGAGAGATTGCGCAACCAGCCGCGATAACCTGTGCGACGGATGGCGCTGCCGCGCGTGTTGAGGTCGAAATCATCTTCACTCCACGCAAACAACTCAATTAGCGTGGCGCTGTCGAGTTGATGTCGAGGCGCGAAGTCGCCAGGCGTCTCGGAGCGCGCAAATTTGTTCCATGGGCAAAATAGCTGGCAGTCGTCGCACCCGTAGATTCGATTGCCCATGGCTTTGCGAAACTCCAACGGGATTGCCGCTTTGTTTTCAATGGTCAAATACGATATGCAGCGCCGTGCATCGACTTGATAGGGCGCCACAATCGCTTGGGTGGGACACACATCTAGACAGGTCGTGCAGGTGCCACAGTGGTTGGTAGCCGGCTTATCGATCGGCAGCAGAAGATTGGTGAACAGCTCGCCGAGGAAGAACCAAGAGCCGCCCTTAGCGTTGATTAGATTAGTGTGTTTGCCAATCCAACCCAAGCCCGCGTCGCGCGCGAGCGCTTTTTCTAATACCGGTGCGCTGTCGACAAATACCCGTTGCTGTAGCGGCGCCAGGTCGCGCGCGGAGTGGGGCGGTGGATCAATCTTGCGTTCTAAGCAGATTCCCTTGATCCGCTCAGCCAGTTTCTTTAACCGCTTGCGCAGAACTTTGTGATAGTCCCGACCTAGTGCGTAGCGTGAGACGTAGGCGTGATGGGGGCGCTTGAGGGCGTTAATGCCGTCCACCGCATGCTCGTCAGTGTAATCACAGCGCACAGAAATTACCCTCAGCGTACCGGGTAACAACTCAGTTGGTCGGCTGCGTTTGGTGCCGTGCGCGGCCATATAGTCCATCGAGCCGTGGTAGCGATTTGCGAGCCATCGTTTCAAAAAGGCTTCGTCTTCTTTAAGATCGACAGCGCTAATACCGACGTCCTGAAAGCCCAGCTCTCTGCCCCAGTGTTTGATGTCCTGGGCGAGCTGAGACAGGTCATGTGATGTGCGTGCGTCGGTCATGATCAGCAGAGTATAAGCGAGCCTATGGATTCACGACGACTTTCGATCTTCTCCACGGCCGATGTGCGCGCCATCGACCGGCGCGCCATCGAGCAGCACGTCGACGGTTATACGCTGATGACCCGGGCGGCGGCGGCGAGCCTGGACGTGCTGGTTGCAGGCTTTTCCCGTGTGCGGCGGGTGATCGTGCTGTGCGGTGTCGGAAATAATGCGGGTGACGGTTTCGTCTTCGCGCGTTTGGCCATGGCCGACCCGCGCACACGCGGTTGGCTGTTGGAAGTGGTGGCGTGGGGTGGCGTCGACCGGTTGACGGGCGATGCGGCAACAGCATGGCACGACTTCGAGAAAAACGGTGGCACGCTGGCCACCTTCGACCCGCATTCCGTGCACACCGATGACGTGGTCGTGGATGCATTATTGGGGACCGGATTAGATCGACCGCTGACCGCTTCGTGGCTTGAGCTGATTCAAACGCTTAACGACCGTCGACCGCGCGTGTTGAGTCTCGATGTGCCGAGTGGCCTCTGTAGTGACTCGGGCCAACCTCGACCGGCGGCACTTCACGCAACGCATACCGCGACGTTTATCGCGCCCAAACCGGGTCTGTTTGCCGGACAGGGTGCGCGCTTTTGTGGTCAGGTGTCGTGCCATGACCTTGCCGTGCCCGCCGAGCTATTTCATGGGAAGGAGCCCAAAGGCACCCTCATTGAGGCGCGTGCCGTTCATCGCGTGTTGGCTCGCCGATCTCACGATGCGCATAAAGGTGAATTCGGGCGTGTTCTGATCATCGGTGGCCATATCGGCATGGGCGGCGCAGTCATGTTAAGCGCGTTGGCGGCGTTGCGTAGCGGTGCAGGTATGGTGACGGTTGCGTGTCATCCGGATAACCGTCATGTCACCGCCGCACAGCCCGAGATAATGTGCCGAGCGGTGGCCGATGTGGCCGACGTGCACCCGTTAATCGAACACGCGGACGTGGTGGCAATCGGGCCGGGTCTTGGTCGCGACACGTGGGGTGAGGCATTGCTCGATAGCGCATTGACCCGCGCACCGAGACTGGTGATCGATGCCGATGCATTGAGGCTGCTCGCGACACGTTCGCGTCCGTTTTCACATCCGGCTTGTGTACTCACGCCACACCCCGGTGAGGCGGCTGCGCTTCTGGGTACCACCACCGACGCGGTTCAATCCGATCGACTTCATGCGGCTTCTCAGCTTGTGGAGCGGTTTCCGTCGGTGTGCGTGCTCAAGGGTGCGTCGTCGATCGTATTGGAGCCGGATGCGCTGCCGGCCTTTTGCAGTCTTGGCAATCCCGGCATGGCCACGGCGGGCAGTGGCGATGTGCTGACCGGTATTATGGCGGGCATCTGGGCACAAGGCCGAGCAGTACAAACCGCACACGCGGTCGCCGCGGCATCGGTGTTTGTGCACGCTTCCGCCGGCGATAAGGCCGCTGTCGATGGCGAACGGGGGCTGATCGCCAGCGATATCATTGATCGGATTGCATCATGCGTGAACTGACCCTCAATACGTGGTTGGCTGACGAGCAGGCTACGCGTCGTGCGGGTGCGCAGCTGGCCGAAACGCTCGTGCAGGTGGCGCATGACCGGGCGCTCACGGTGTTCGTGCGCGGCAATCTTGGTGCGGGAAAGAGCACGCTGGTGCGCGGTTTCCTGTCGGCGCTGGGTGTATCGGGCGTGATGCCCAGTCCCACGTATTCACTGGTCGAGCCCTATGAGGTGGCTGATCTTCGGCTGTTTCATATGGATGCCTATCGAATGGGGGATGCCGTTGAGCTCGACTACTTAGGTCTCGACGACCTGGACGAGCCGGGCACGATGCTGCTGGTCGAGTGGCCGGATCACGTTCGAGACGCGTTGCCAGCACCGGCCCTGGAAATTGAGTTGGAGGTGGCTCCCGACCCGAACATCGATGCTCATGGCGATCACGGCGAGGCCCCTACCGGAACACGATCGGTCGCGTCGTCGGGCACGCCCGTGTCCGATGACACTGACATGCTGCGCAGCGGCATTGGTCGTCAGCTCACCCTTCGCTCCAGGCTGCTGCCAGGCTCGCTTTGGGCTCAGCTTGAGCGCGCGATAAACTGACGGCATTCTACTCGAGTGACCACATTAGAAAAAGTTCCTATCTAATTAAAAAATATATAGATGTTTTGATTTTTCAGTCGAATCAAGTATGCTTACTCTGTAATGTTCCATGGCTTAAAAATCCGCGTGTTCCCGCTCTGGTTGTGCCTGTTTTTGGCGCCGATGGCGTCGGCGGCCGTCGAGCTCGAAACCATGCGCATTGTGCAGTCGCCAAGCCACACCCAGCTTGTGGTGCAATTGAGCGGACCGGTCAAGCACTCGCTGTTCGACTTGGATAGGCCAGCGCGAGTCGTACTGGATCTTGAACGCACCCGGCTTGAAGCGCCGACCGTGCCGCCCGCGGCGGGCTTCATCAAAAAGGTGCGTACCGGTAAGCCCGACAAGCAGACTCTTCGCGTGGTGCTGGATTTAACTGAATCGGTCAAGATGCGCAGCTTTCAGCGCACGCCCGAAGAGGGCAATCGGCACGAGTTGGTCGTAGAGCTTTATTCTGGCGCGACCCGTGAGCCGGTCAAAACAGCGGCGCAGTCGACCCATGGTCGAGACGTGATCGTTGCGATCGACCCGGGACACGGCGGCATCGATCCGGGCGCGCTGGGTAAAAAAGGCACACGCGAAAAGGATGTGGTGCTGGCGATCTCGCGGCGGTTGCAAAAAGCGATTTCAAAACACCCCGGTTTTAAAGCGGTATTGATCCGCGACAAAGACGAGTTTCTCCGTCACCGCGATCGCATGCGCATTGCACGTGAAAAACGGGCCGACCTATTTGTTTCAATTCATGCCGATGCCTTCAAAGATGCCCGCGCACACGGCTCGACGGTATACGTACTGTCCGAACGCGGGGCGAGCAGTGAAGCGGCCCGCTGGCTTGCTGAGCGGGAAAACGCCGCCGATCTGATGGGAGGCGTGTCACTGGGTGACAAGGATGATGTGCTGGCGTCGGTGCTGCTCGATTTGTCGCAGACTGCGACGCTCGATATGAGCATCGAGGCGGGCAATCATGTGGTGAAAGAACTTGGCAAAGTCGGGCGCGTGCGTCGAGTTAAAGTGCAGCACGCTGGCTTTTTGGTTCTGAAGAGCCCGGATATCCCCTCGATTCTTGTTGAGACTGCCTTTATTTCCAATCCGAATGAAGAGCGGCGCTTACGTCAAGCGGAGTCTCAGCAGGCTTGGGCGGACGCGATCACAGATGGGGTTGTCAAGTATTTTCATGCCAATCCGCCCACGGGCACACTCGTCGCCGAGCGGCAGCGTCTTGATCGACCACAGGAGATTGCCTACACCATCGCGCGCGGTGACACGCTGTCCGGTATTGCCGATCGCTTCAATGTTCGCCTTCGATCACTTCGCAAAGTGAACAACATTCGCGGTGATCGAATCCGCGTAGGCCAGGTTATTCGTATTCCCGGCAGTTCCTGATTGCTCCACGGATTTTCCACAGTTATCGTGGCCGCGCTCGGCGGCGGGGATGTTTTTACGCGCTTTAAATAGGTATATTGCGGTCCAGTTTCTCAGGTACTGCTATGCCAATTCTCGCGCTCCCTGACCATCTCGTTAACCAAATCGCGGCGGGCGAAGTCGTCGAGCGGCCCGCGTCCGTTTTAAAAGAGCTGATGGAAAATGCGTTGGACGCGGGTGCCACGCATGTCAGTGTGGACGTTGTCGAGGGTGGGATCAAACGCCTCAAGGTGCGTGACGATGGTAGTGGTATCGCTCCGGATGAATTACCGATGGCGGTCGCGCGACATGCGACGAGTAAAATTGCCACACTCGATGATTTGATTAACGTGTCGTCGTTGGGGTTTCGCGGTGAAGCTTTGCCGAGTATCGCCTCGGTATCGCGTTTGAATATTGCTTCTCGCACGTCTGATTATGATCATGGTTTTGAAATCAGTGTGCGCAACGGGGAATGCAGTGATCCAGCGCCGTTGCCACACCCTGCGGGCACCACGATTGACGTGCAGGATCTGTTTTATAACGTACCAGCACGCCGCAAGTTTCTTCGCACAGTCAAAACAGAATACTCACACATTGAGCAGGTGTTTACTCGCGTTGCGCTGAGCAATTTTCCCGTGGCATTCACATTGACTCATAATGGACGTGTGACGCGTAATTTGCCGATGGCCACTACGCGCGAGGCGATGGAGAAACGACTCGCAACGCTGATCGGTGACGAGTTTGTTGAGCAGTGTTTTCACATTGAGAATCACTCGTCAACACTGCGGCTTTCGGGGTGGATCGCTGTGCCCACGTTTTCGCGCAGCCAAGCCGATCGTCAGTACTTTTTTCTTAATGGCCGCATGATTCGCGACAAGGTGATCAGTCATGCAGTACGGCTCGGTTATCAGGACGTATTGTTTCATGGGCGTCATCCGGCGTATGTGTTGTCGTTAACGCTCGATCCGTCAAAAGTGGATGTCAATGCGCACCCAACCAAAATGGAAGTACGGTTTCGCGATAGTCGGGCCGTGCACGAATTCGTGTTTCGAACCGTTGAGCAGGCCCTGTCGAAAACACGTCCCGGGTCGGGTGTTGATCCTGTTCAAGCAAATCCGCGTGCACTCACCCATGATGTGAGTGGTATGGCCTACACCACTGGCGCGTTGTCGCTGCGTCCAGGCGGCTCGGTAGCGGACTCGCGCGACTTCTATCGGCAGATGACCAGCGCCGACATCGCGAACGCCATTGGCGATGAACGCGCGTCGGGGGAACGGCGCTCGCCCGCCGTGCTGGATGCGGATGACGATATGCCGCTGGGCGTCGCGCTAGCCCAATTACACGCGATTTATATTTTAGCCCAGAACCAACAAGGCTTAGTGGTGGTCGACATGCACGCAGCGCACGAACGTATTACGTATGAACGGCTCAAGAAGCAGCACGAGCAAGGTGGTGTCGCCTCGCAAGCCTTGCTCTTCCCGTTGTCGGTTTCGGTGTCCTTGCAAGAAGCCGATTTTGTCGAAAACGAATTGCTGGAGTTTAAGTCGCTCGGCTTTGACATCGATCGATCCGGCCCGGAACAGGTGACCCTGCGAGCTGTGCCGCTTGTGTTGGAGGGCAGTAACGCCGAAGCGCTTGTGCGCGATGTGCTTGCCGATTTGGTTGCAGAAGGGTCAAGCGGTCGGCTGCGTCAGGAGATTAATGACGTGTTATCGACGATGGCCTGTCACGGTTCTGTGCGCGCCAACAGGAAGCTCACGATCGACGAGATGAACGCCCTGTTGCGCACGATGGAGGAGACCGAGCGGGCTGATCAATGTAATCACGGCCGGCCTACCTGGACGCAGCTGAGCATCCACGATCTGGACCGTTTGTTTTTGCGCGGTCGATAAACGACATGCGTCACCTACCGGTTGTGTTTGTGATGGGGCCGACGGCCTCAGGCAAAACATCGCTCGCGATGGAGCTTGTGCAACGATTGGATGCCGACATCATCAGCGTTGACTCGGCGATGATCTATCGCACAATGGACATCGGGACCGCTAAGCCCACAGCGGATGAATTGGCCCGCGCGCCACACGCGCTGATTGATCTATTGGATCCTTCGCAATCGTGGTCGGTGGGCGAATTTTGCGCCTCCGCCCAGTCGCTCATCGAACGCAGTCATCGCCAAGGGCGTGTTCCGCTGCTCACGGGTGGCACGATGATGTATTTTCGGGCGTTTGAGTCTGGGCTCAATGCGCTGCCGCAGGCCGATGCCGATACTCGCGCACAGATCAATCAACAGGCCGACACGGTCGGGTGGCCAGCCTTGCATGCCGAACTCGAGCGCCTTGATCCAGAGGCCGCAGCCCGGATCCACCCTAATGATGCACAGCGCATTCAGCGAGCGCTGGAGGTGTTTAGGGTGAGCGGTCGCCCGATCAGTGCAATACACAATGAAACGACTCACCCACTGCCGTATCCCGTGCTCAAATTTGCGCTGTCAGTCGGTGAACGATCGACCCTGCACGAGCGGATTCATCAGCGCTTTGATCAGATGATCGAGTTGGGGTTTGTGGATGAGGTGGCGTCTCTCCACGCCCGAGGCGATCTTCACGCCGATCTGCCATCGATCCGTTGCGTGGGTTACCGACAGCTGTGGGCCTACTTGGAGGGTGACATCGGTTTGGCAGACGCGATAACGCGCGGTAAGACCGCGACGCGTCAATTGGCCAAGCGCCAGCTTACTTGGTTGCGCAGCTCGCGCGACCTTACTACGGTCGATCCGCTGAGTCCTAGCGCTGCGCAGACCGTGGCGGAAGTTATCCAAGCCGCCGTGGGTTAAGCGAGACCGAGTCGGTTAATCCAAGAATACGATACCGTGATACCGCCCGCCACGGCGCCATGAACCTCGCCAGAAAATCCCCCTTACACGTTCGACTCAGGCCGTGCGATGCGGACAGACGCCTCTGCCGGTTCGACACGGACCGTTCGACGCGGACAGTTCGACGTGGACAGGCACACCGTTCGACTCAGACGGTCGGGCCGGTTCGACCTGGACAGGCACGCCGTTCGTCTCGGATAGGCATGCCCGCCTGTCGTGAGGTCAGATGACACCACGTTGGACTCATGTTGGATTCACAGTGGACGGATTCACATTGGACAGTCACTCGGTGTCGAACACGCGATGACCAGCCCGGGTCGAACAGCTTGGACAGTCACACACTCTTGTCACCAATACGCTGAGGTCGCCCGCCGGACAGTCACATCGAAGTGCCAAGCGCTTAGCAATGGATAGTCATCTCGCGAGCACCGGGAATACGCTACGTGATCTGCGGAGACTAGACCGAAGGTCTCTGAGTGCGGTCAAGTTTTAAGGTGCGGTGCTATCTGACTAAGTGGATACCCTGAACTTGAGCGCATCGGTATCGCGGTTGTCTGTACAACGTAGCGCTCGCGACTGGCGAGGCGGTCAACAACAACAAAACACGGAAGATGAATTCAAATGCGGTTCAATTGCCGTGGTTTGGCCGAAATTAAATACATTTCGTCCGATTCGATTAATGCGTCGTGGTGTGTCCAGATTTGTCCGTTATTTTGCGAAAAACACTGGTGTTGCGGGGCATGCCCTATGCTAGACTTCCAGCGTGGGGTTCATGGATGAGCTGCAACCACCGCGGACTAAAAAACCAAATTCCAATAACACGACTTATAAGAAAGCCTCCAAAGGAGAATCCCATGGCAAAAGGGCAATCCCTTCAGGACCCATTTTTGAACGCGCTTCGACGCGAAAAAATTCCGGTATCTATTTATCTGGTGAACGGCATTAAATTGCAGGGGCAAATCGACTCGTTCGATCAATTTGTTGTTTTGCTTAAAAATAGCGTAAGCCAGATGGTCTACAAACACGCCATTTCAACGGTGGTTCCGGCGCGGAATGTGCGTCTGGGTTCGGACGACGGCGACGCGGATGCGCAAAGCGGCGACTGACGTCGTTCGGCGGGTTTTCGATAGAGGGTGAATGATTGTTTGAACGCCCGGGCGTCGGTAATCGCGCCGTTCTAGTGAATGTGGGTCTAGAAGCCCCCCTCGAAGACCGCGAAATCACTGAATTTCAAGATCTTGCCACAGCGGCAGGCGCGGAGTGCGTGGGCCATGTCGACACGTTACGGAAGCGGCCCGATCCTCGTTATTTCGTCGGTACGGGTAAGGTTGACGAGATTGTTGAGCAGATCCGGCGCGGAAACGCGGATTTGGTGCTGTTTAATCAAGGCCTGACCCCCGCGCAAGAGCGCAACTTAGAGCGGCGGTTTCGCTGTCGGGTACTCGATCGAAGCGGGCTCATTCTGGACATTTTTGCCCAGCGAGCCCGCAGCCATGAGGGTAAGCTCCAGGTTGAGCTGGCTCAGTTGAGGCATTTATCGACCCGCTTGGTTAGAGGGTGGACACACCTTGAGCGACAAAAAGGTGGCATTGGCTTGCGCGGTCCAGGTGAAACGCAGCTGGAAACCGACCGACGCCTCATCGGGGCGAGGATTAAATCGCTTAATGATCGACTCGCCCGCGTGGGCAAACGACGCGCCCAGAATCGGCGCAACCGGCAGCGGGCGGGCGTGCCGGTGGTGTCGCTCGTGGGGTATACCAACGCCGGTAAATCGACCTTGTTCAACCGGCTTACAGATGCTGGGATTTATGTTGCAGATCAGTTGTTTGCGACGCTCGATCCCACTTTGCGGCGCGTCGAACCGGCACAGGGGTCACCCTTTGTTCTCGCGGATACAGTCGGGTTTGTTGAGAGTTTGCCGCATGAGCTAGTAGCGGCGTTTCGGTCTACCCTCGAGGAGACGCTCGATGCGACGCTCCTACTTCATGTGGTCGACGCGAGCGACCCTGAGCGGCGCGAACGCATCTCTCAGGTAAACGGCGTGCTGCGTGATATAGGTGCTGAAGATATCCCTCAACAGATTGTTTTCAATAAAATTGACTTGTTAAATGAGACGGACGTCCCCATGACAGACCCAGAGCAGGGCGTGGTGTGGGTGTCCGCCGAGCGGGGCGATGGTATTGATGGCCTGCTGGGCCGCATCGATCATGAGCTGCGTGGCAAGCGACGGCAGGGTTGGATGCAGATTGCCGGAAGCGAGGGACGGCTACGGGCCGCTCTTTATGAATTGAAAGCCGTTCTGGATGAGCAGACACTTGAGAACGGCGATTTAGTACTCAGTCTTGATCTCGATGAACAATCTATTCGTCGAATACAGCGGGAACAGGCTGTAGTATTACCAGTCCAACTCGGGGCGACACCCGCGTTGGCCACACTTCACACTACGACAAGGCATTAACCCTTATGGCATGGAACGAACCTGGCAAAGATAACGATCCCTGGAAGCGGCCTGGCAATAACAATCAGCGCCCTCCTGAGCTCGATGAGGTAGTCAAAAAGTTGCAGAAACGATTTGGCTCGGTGCTTGGCGGTAATGGCGGTGGCTCCGGCGGCGATGTGCCACCGGTCCCAGGTGTTGTCAAAGCACTGATCGCGTTCGGTCTGTTGTTGGCAATTGCTGCCGCATCGGCATTTCGCGTGGATGCTGGCGCCATAGGGGTGGTACAGCGGTTTGGTGAATTTGTAAAAGAGGCTCAGCCAGGTCTTAATTGGCGTGTCCCAGTGATCGACACCGTCACGATTGTGCGCGTAGACCTGTCTCAAGAGTTTGATACGCAAAACGAGATGCTAACCGGTGACGCCAACATCATTAATGTAAGCCTTAACGTGCAATATCGACACGCCACAGCCAAAGACTATGTCTTCAATGTTCGAGCGCCGGATGAAACACTACAGTACGTGACGGACGCCGCCATTCGTGCGGTCGTGGGTAAATACAAACTTGAGGATATCCAGCGCGACAAGCGAGACCAGGTCGCGTCGGAAACCAAAGACCTGCTTCAAGGCAACTTAGACCGGTATGGCAGGAGGATTAGTTGATTGCTCTTCCTGTTGCTGCCGGTTTCTTTCTGCCAAATCCTCTTCGACACTTGTCTTAAGTTGCTCCACCTCCTCCTGTA